>CAMMGP010000001.1 GCA_946496415.1 uncultured Clostridia bacterium
TGATGGGCATCGACTCCTGCGGCATGATCATCAGCGCCATCCACCACGAGGAAGGCCAGGAGCGCCTGAACCTCCTGATGGTGGACGACCACATCCCCGCCGGCGCGAAACTTTACTAAAACGAGACGCGCGCATTTTCTGCGCTTGAGAATTTCGGAATTTCTACCGGCCGGCGCCGGAAAATGCGCGGAGCCAGGAAAATTGCCTATCGTACACAGGAAGCGGGCAGCCCCAAAGGAAAAGGGGCTGCCCATTTTTCATTGCCGCATTCAAGGTTCGCGTAAGAACAGATATCCGTGCGTTTTTTCGGAAATCCGGCCGGGCAAGATGCGCCCGTTTCCGGGCGGAGGCCAGGCAATGCATCATGTGGGAACGGAGGGCGCGCTCGCGGTTGTTCTTCATTGAAAGAACACCACGTTCGTCAATCTGCGCAGATGCGCATTTAAACGCGGCAAAAGCATGCGCCATGAGGCATACTCTGGAATCTGGAAAAACACCTCTGGCGCCTCCTGCAGCCCCTGACGTCCGCTCCATCTTCTGCTTCCAGAAAATCATGGGCAGTTTCCCGCCCTGTGTGGGCGCCGTTCTGACAGATCGCAAACAGTTTTTTGCATAATTCTTGACCGCACGGATCCTCCGGTTTTCAAATCAATTTAATCAATCAGCGAATTATACTTAATTGACGGGAGCAAAATAAATATGTAGGATAAAAATTGGGATGGTATACCGATCAGCGGAGGGGTCCTATGAAGAAAAAATGCATGACGGTCTTAACGGTGCTGTTGCTGCTGAATACGGCCATGGCGCAGACGCGCGTTGCGATTTCCATGAACGATCTTTCCACAGCGCGCACGGTGGCCGTGGCGTCCGATGTGATGGCCGAATTGCAGGCCGAAGGCTTTGAGGTGGAGATCCGAGACGCGGGTATGAGTCTTTCGCAACAGACGGAGGATATTCGGGAACTTGCCGCCGCGGGGCCGGAATATCTGATTATCGCGCCGGCAAGGTCGATTGGGCTGCGCGATGTCATTCAAGACGTCGCTGCGCAGGGGATCAAGGTTATTATGATCGACCGCCAGACCACCGACGCGCGCGCCACGGATGTGCTTGCCAACCTCTGCATGGACGCGGAGTGGGCAGGACGGCAATGCGCGCAAATTTTGGCGGAGTATTTTGACGGCCGCGACGCGAAGGTGCTCGAGTTTCAAGGAGAGGCCGCTTCCTGGAGCACTTATTATTTTACAAAGGGCTTTCGGGACGCCCTGTGCGCCTATGAGAACATGCAGATCTGCGCGGTGTTGTATGGCGAAGACGACCGCCAGGTATCGCAACAGGAGTTGCTCAAATATATCGAGGAATCCGAAGTGGCGGGAGAGGGAAGGGGTTTCGACGCGATATTCGGCCACGGGGACGAGGAAGCGCTGGGCGTGATCAACGCCTATCTGTCCATACGCGGTATGGAAGGCGAACGGGCGCCGATCGTGTGCATCGGCGGAGAAGACGACACCATAAGCGCGCTGGCGGCGGGGCAGATGTTGGCGTGCGTTTGTATGCCGACGGAATATGGCAGCCTTGTCGTGGAAACGATCCGGCGGGACATGGCCGGCGAGGCGGTGGAGCGCGAAGTGCTGTTGCGCGGCGAAGTGATCACGGCGCGGGAAGCCGCGGATATGCGGGGATATTGACATGAATGGGCGGCGTGTATCGATCCAGGAACGGCTCAAGCGCTACTTTTCGCTGATGTCCGTGATCCCGGCGCTGATCCTCTCCATCGCCATGACGGCCTATGTGACGTTCAACGTCTATAATCGCAGCCGCGAGATGCTTTCTGGCAATGTCGAGCGGGCGCAGGCGGAGTTGAATCAGCTGTTGGAGGAAGCCTATCAGGTCGGCAGATCGGTAGAGGAAGATGGCGAGATCAGAAACGCGCTGGAGGAAACTTATGCCTCCGAACAGGAAAGGCGCATGGCGGAACTCACCGTCAACAACGAACTGAGCTACATTTCGCGCTATTTCGACGCGCGCATTGAAGTGTACATCATCGCGGAAAACGGTATGCTGGTCAAAAACGGTCGCTTTTCGTTTCTTGACGAAGATTTCCGGCAAAACGACTGGTATCAGGCGGTGATGCAGGACAACGAGGCCACGTGGTTCCCGCTCAGCGTCTATTCCCGCGTGGTGCGCAGCGTGGAGGGCAGCTACGCGACGTTGGGCATTCCCTTGCGCACCAAGGGAGACGCGCGCAAATTGGGCGTGTTGCTGGTGGAGGTGCAGGTGGCGGACGTGCTGCGCGATATGGAGCGCAGCGGCAGTCATTTTTATATCATCGCGCCGGATCTGGAAATGCGCATCGTAGACGAGCGCGTGGAGCAATACGAAAACGACGTGATCACACTGCTGGACGACCGCGATATACAGACGCTCTATCGGGAAGACGACAAACCGAATTACGTGGAGAACACGGTTGGAAGTATCACCTACTGGCGGGAGGATTTTGAGCCGGTCGCGCTGCGCAATGCCGGTGGTTACGTGTTGTCTTATGCCGTGGTGGATACGAATCAGTGGATACTGGTAAACTGCGTGTCGTATATGGAGTTATACGGAGTGCCGATCCTTGTGTGCGGCCTGTCCCTGTTGGGGATCGCGCTGCTGACGGTGATCATGCTGTGGGCGTCGGATCGCACGGCGCACGCGGTCACCAATCCCATCAAGCGGCTCAACGAATCGGTACACATGGTCGGCGACGGCAATTTTGATCTTGACATCCGCAAGACGCACGATGACGAGATCGGCGATCTGTCGGATCAATTCGCCCGCATGGTACGCAAGATCCGGGAACTCATGGCGCGCGTCATCGAGGAGCAGCGCATCCAGCGCAAATATGAGTTGCTGCTTTTGCAGGCGCAGATCAACCCTCATTTTCTGTACAATTCTCTCGACTCCATCGTTTGGCTGGTGCGCATGCGCAAAAACGACGATGCGGAGATCATGCTCTCCGCGCTTACGCAGTTTTTCAAGACCGGTTTAAACAGGGGCAACGACACCCTGTCCCTGGCGCAGGAGATCAGAAATGTGCAGAGTTACATGACGATACAGACCTATCGCTATCGCTCGAAATTGTCCTTTGAAACGGATCTGGATGAGCGCGCGATGGATCTGGAGGTGCCCAAGCTGATCTTGCAGCCGTTGGTGGAAAACGCCATTTATCATGGCGTCAAGGAAAAGGACGGCCCGGGAAAGGTCGCGTTGCGCTGCCGCGAGGAAGCGGGGCAGGTGGTCATCGAGATCAGCGACGACGGTCCGGGCATGGACGCCTGTCAGTTGGAGCGGCTGAACGCGCAGCTTCGCGATGACGACGTGCGCAGCAGAAGCAGTTATGGCATTTTGAACGTGCAGGAACGCCTGCGCCTGTTCTTTCATGAGAACTGCGTCATGACGATCAAAAGCACGCAAAATGTCGGGACTTGCGTGACCATACGGATTCGCGTGGAGGGAGAGCGCAATGCTGAACCTGATAATCGTTGACGACGACGAGACGTTGTTGGAGGGCCTGAGCACGGCGGTGGATTGGGAAGCGCTGGGCTATCGCGTAAGCGGCACGGCCAGAAACGGCAAGGAGGCGTTGCAGGTTCTTGAGACGCGTTCCTGCGATGTGCTTCTGACGGATATACGCATGGGGCAAATGGACGGATTGCGCCTGACGGAGGAGATCTCCAAGCGCTTTGCGGACGTGCGCGTGGTGATCATGAGCGCTTACGACGACTTCCGCTACGCGCAACAGGCCATCCGCCTGGGAGTGGACGATTATCTGCTCAAGCCCATCGACATAAAGCAACTGCACGCTGTTATGAACAAGCTGTCGCAGACGATCCAGGCGCGGCGCCTCCAGGAGCAGCGTTATCACGCCCTAAAGCAGCGCGTTGAGGAGTTGGGCGATCAGGCGACGGAGAAATACGCGCGCACCAGCGGCGCGTTGAACGTTGGGCTGTGCGAATACCTGTGCAAGGCGGTTCTGCTGGGCAACGCGGAATCCGTGCAGAAGAACATGCTTCGCCTGCGCGAGCACGTGCAAAGCGCGGGCGACGGTTCGTTTCTGTTCACCGTTTCGGCCATCAACCTCTTGGCGGTGCGCTTGGAGGCCAGCGGAGAGTTGACGGAGAAACAGGCAAAGAGGCTTCAAGCGTCGCGACGCGCGGCGCTGCTGTGCGGCCGCTCCGAAGAGGCGCTGGATGGCGTTTGTGCGCTGCTGGAGGCGATCACCGAGGAAAAGGCCGCCGAGGCGGGCGACATATCGAGCATCATACTGCGCGCCCGCGCCTATGTGGACGCGCACTTTGGCGAGTCCGCGCTCCGCATCCGGGAGGTGGCAGCGCACGTGGGCCTGAGCGCCAGCTATTTCAGTACGATGTTCGCCAAGCATGTGGGCGAGAGTTTTTCTGATTATCTGACGGGCGTGAGGATGCGCGAAGCGCAGCTGCTGCTCAGCAATACCAGCCTGCGCACCTATGAGATCGCCGCGCGCGTGGGCTACGACAATCCGGCGTACTTCAGCACGCTCTTTAAAAAATACACGGGAATGACGATCTCTCAGTACCGAAAGGCTTTTCAAAATGGCTACTAAATAAAATCATAACAATAGATGTTGAAATGAGATTGAATTGTCGGGCAAAGAGGGGGAATGTATAATAAATTTAGCCAAATTAAGTAGAAAGGCGGTTCTTGTTTATGAAGAAGGTACTGGTTTTGTTGTTGGCGCTTTGCCTTATCCTGGGCCTGGCGGGCGGCGCGCTGGCGGAGGAAGAGATCACCGTCGGCTACACCGTGCAGAGCATGGAGAACGCTTATTTTGTGTCCATCGTGGACGGCATGAAGGCCGCCGCCAAGGATCGCGGCATCAACCTGATCGTCTCCGACGCGGCTGCGGACGCGTCCAAGCACATCAACCACATTGAGGACTTCATCGCGCAGGGCGTGGATGCCATCATCATCAGCCCCGTGGATCAGGAAGCCCCGGTAGATGCGGTGAAGCAGGCGCAGGAAGCCGGCATCCCGGTGATCAGCCTTGACCAGGAAGTCAGCGGCAGCGACGCCGTGTTCTGCATCAGCGAGCATGCGTACGGCTATATGGGCGGCCAGATTGCCGGCGAGTGGCTCAATGAGAAGGAAGCCGATGGAACCATCGAAGACGTGCTTTCTGAAAGCGGCACCATCGAAGTCGTCGTCGTGCGCTATGACATGATCAAGTCCGTCATCGAGCGCGCGCAGGGCCTGAAGGACGGCCTGCTCGAAACCTATACCGGCGATCATGAGATCGACATCGTCTATGAGCAGAACGCGGCCAACGCGGATGAAGGCTTCAACCTGGCCGAGACGGCGCTGACTGCCAATCCGGACATTTCCATCTTCGTGTGCATCAACGACTCCGGCGCTCTGGGCGTTTACGAAGCCTGCCTGCTGCACAAGGAGCACACCCCGGAGAACACCTGCATCGTCGGCCTCGACGCGCTGGAGGAGCCGCTGCGCCTGATCTCTGAGGACACCATGTATAAGGGCACGGTCGACATCCAGCCCGCGCAGAAGGGCGCCGAAGTGCTGGACATCGTGCTCGACGTTCTGGAGAACGGTCCTATCGAGGAAAAGATCACCTATGAGATGAACCCCGTCACCAAGGCGAATATCGCCGATTACGTGACCGACTGATCCAACAAATCTTAGACATCCGGCAAACGCGGTTTTGCCGGGGAGCAGGGCGGGGGCTGACCCCCGCTCTGCGCGTTCATGAGGCCATGAACGAACGAGCATTCTGAAAGGAAGGGCATGCGTATGGATCAGCCGATTCTCGAATTGCGCTCCATTACCAAGAAATACCCGGGTGTCGTCGCCCTGGACGATGTTTCGTTGAGTTTTTATCGCGGCGAGGTGCACGCCATCGTCGGAGAGAACGGCGCCGGCAAGTCTACGTTTATCAAGGTGATCACCGGCGCCATCCAGCCCACCAAGGGAGAGATATGGTTCGAGGGCAAAAAGCTTGAAAACAACAATCCGCAAAAGGCTCTGGAAATGGGCATATCCGCGATCTATCAGGAATTGAACCTCCTCAAGGATCTGACGGTGGCGGAAAACATTTTTTACAACCGCTATATCTACAAACACGGCCTGATTGATTATCGGGCCATCGAGGAAGAATCCCACAAGGTGCTTGAGCGATTGGGCGTCAAAATCGATCCCAAAACGCTGGTCAAGAATCTGTCAGTGGGCTATCAGCAGTTGGTCGAGATCGCGAAGTCGCTTTCGCGCACTGTGAAAGTCCTGATTTTGGATGAGCCCAGCGCGCCGCTGACCAACAATGAACTGAAATACCTCTTTGACATCGTGGAGGCCATGCGCAAGGAGAACATGGCGATCATCTACATCTCCCATCGCCTGGAGGAAGTGTTCCGCCTGTGCGACAAGGTATCCGTATTCCGCGATGGACATTATATTCAGACGATGCACGTCAAGGATACGAACAAGACCGAACTGATTCGCCTGATGGTCAATCGCGAACTTAATGAATCCTTCCCGGCGCTGCATACGTCCCGCGGCGAAAAAGTTCTGGAGGTAAAGAACCTTTCTACGAGTCTCCTAAAGGATATAAGTTTTTCCGCGTATCGGGGCGAACGTCTCGGCTTTGCGGGCCTGGTAGGCGCAGGACGCACGGAGACGGCGCGTGCGGTGTTCGGCGCGGACAAAATCAAATCCGGCGAGATCCTGATTGACGGCAAGCGCATGAAGATCGATTCTCCGTCAGACGCGATTAAATGCGGCATAGTCTATCTCTCAGAGGATCGCAAACAGTTGGGGCTGTTTTTGAACATGTCCATCGCGGACAATATACTCTTTTCCTATCTGCCCAAGCTGCGCAACAAGTTCGGCATCATCAGCAAGGGAAAGGCCTCAAGCGTTTGCGATGCGCAGATTCAGAATCTGGCGATCAAAACGCCGTCGGCGCAGCAGCTGGTGCGCAATCTGTCCGGCGGCAACCAGCAGAAGGTCGTCCTGGCCAAATGGATGCTGATGAATTGCGACGTCATCTTTTTTGACGAGCCGACCCGAGGCATCGACGTGGGCGCAAAGCAGGAGATATACAAGCTGATGAACCAACTCGCGGAAGAGGGCAAGGCTGTTGTCATGATCTCTTCGGAGATGCAGGAATTGCTGGGCATGTCCGATCGAATCATCGTCATGCACGAGGGAAAGATCGTCGGCGAGTTGAGCCATGAACAGGCCACGCAGGAAGAAGTTCTTAGACTTGCATCGGGGGTGTAGCAACTATGCAGAAGAAAATGACCGGGAAACGGAACATTCAATGGAATGACATGGGCATTATCCTTACGCTGGTCGCGATGATCGTGATCTTCTCGGTGTTCACGAAATCCTTTTTCAGCCTGCGCAACTTTACGAACGTAGCGCGCCAGATCTCCGTAACGGGGATTTGCGCCGTGGGCATGACCATGGTCATTCTCACCGGCGGCATCGACCTGTCCATCGGTTCGCTCATCGGCCTGACGTCCGCATTGGCCGCGGTGATGATGAGCAACGGCTGCCCCATCATCCTGGCGGTGCTGGCGGCGCTGGCGGTGGGCGTGATTGTCGGTTTCTTTAACGCCACATGTATCAACTATCTCTACATTCCGCCGATGATCACGACGCTCGCCATGATGATCTCCCTGCGCGGCGCTGTGTATCTGATTACGGGCGGTATGCCCATCTACGGCATCCCGGAGCAGTTTAAGGTGTTGGGCCAGGGCTCCATCGGCGCGCTGCCCATTTCCACCATCATCATGGTGATCGTGTTCATCTTCGGCTATATTGTATTGGGGCGCACGCCCTTTGGCCGCCATATCTACGGCATCGGCGGCAGCGCGGAAACGGCGCGCCTTTCCGGCGTGAACGTAAAGCGCGTGCTGTACAAGATGTATATGCTGGTAGGGCTGCTGGGCGCGCTGGCCGGCCTGATCCTTACCTCCCGCGTCAATAGCGGTCAGCCCAGTTCCGGCGATGGCTATGAAATGGATATCATTACCGCTGTGGTGCTGGGCGGCGTTTCCGTGTCCGGCGGCGAGGGCAAGCTTGGCAAGGTCATCATCGGCGTCATCTTCATGGGCGTGCTGGCCAATGGCATGATGATGATGAACATAAACGAGTACTGGCAGCGTGTCGTTAAAGGCCTGGTATTGCTGGCCGCGGTTGCGGTGGATATCCGGGCGAAGAACAAGGCGAAGGCTGTGTAACGGGAGGAAATGATGGCAGTATTCTTTGATCCGCAGTTGGAAAAAAAACCGGATTTCGTCCGATGCATGGAGCGCATATACGCATGGTATGACCATGAAGTACTCGATCGCGTGCCGGTACGCTTTTCCGCGCACAACGCGGAATTTGATACGGCGGAGGCGATGGATCGCTGGCCCACCTTGAAGGATCGCTGGTATGACACGGAGCATCAGATCCAGAAAGTTCTGGAGACGGTCGAAAAGGGGAGTTTTTTGGGCGAAACCTTTCCGATGTACTTTCCAAACCTGGGGCCGAACGTCTTTGCGGGCATGATGGGCGCCCAGCTTGAGTTCGGCGATGTGACCAGTTGGGCCAGACCATGCCTCTCCGGGCCGGAGGATTTGAGCAAACTGGCGTTTAATGCGTCGAGCGAGTATCTTGTCAAACTCAACGAACTTACCGATCGCGCGTTGGAGGTATGCGAGGGAAAGTTTCTGGTGGGCTACACGGACATGCATCCGGGGCTCGACTGCGCGGACGCCCTGCTGGGCACGCAGGAACTCTTTTATCAGATCATGGACGAACCAGATTTTGTAAAAGAGGTAATCCAGCGCTGCGCGGAGCCCTTCCTGGCGGTCATGGATCAATTCCACGCCAAGCTTTTTGCCCATGGCCAACTCTCCGTTACGTGGATGCAGATCCCCTCCTACGAGGGCATGCACATCCCAAGTTGCGATCTGGGCGCCATGGTTTCGGAAGATACGTTCAATGAATTTGCCCTGCCGTATATTCAACAAGAAGTGAAGCACTTCCGCCACAACATCTTCCACGTCGACGGCAAAGGCGTGGCGCGCCACCTGGACGCGCTTCTGGCCATCCCCGAGATCCAGGCGTATCAGTGGGTACAGGGCGTCGGCCTGGATCGCCCGATCATGCAGTGGGTGCCGCTCATCAAGCGCATTCAAGCGGCGGGGAAGAGCGTTGTAGTGGATCTGCATTTGGACGAACTCGAACCCTTTATGGATGCGGTGCGACCGGAAGGCATCCTTCTATGCATCGACGAATCCGACCCCGAAGTACAGCAGGCGGTTCTCGACAAGCTGCTGAAATGGAAGTAAGGAAGATGCACGCATGAGAAAGATACGTTATGAGGAAATGCTGCCCGCGGAATTTCTGGACGCGGTTCAGCACATGCCGGTATTCATCGTTCCCTTGGGATTGCTGGAATGGCACGCCGATCATCTGCCGCTGGGGCAGGACGCTTTGAAAGCGCATGGTATCTGTTTGCGCATCGCGGAAAAGCTGGATGGCGGGATCGTGCTGCCGCCGGTCTATTTCGGACGCCCTGGCTTTTCCACCTATACGGGAACGCTGACGTTTTCGGAAGCGCTGGTGAATCTGATGCTCAGCGAATTGTGCCAACAACTCAAAAAGGTCGGCGCGAAGGTGATCGTGTTCATGGTCGGGCATTACGGCCCCTTGCAGGAGCAATGTATCGAACGCGCTGCGATGATCCTGGCGCGAGAAAACCCGGATATACGCATCATCGCCCACAGAGAGTGCGACGGCGTGGAGATTGACGGCGAAATGCCCTGCGACCATGCGGGAAAATGGGAAACGTCCATGTTCATGAGCATGTATCCAGAACTTGCTCATATGGAATTGCTGCGCGATCCGCCCCTGCCGCAAAAACTCTATCCCAACGCTCCCCTTGATTTCTACCGCGAAAGCGCGGACTGGGTCTGGGAGACGGACGTACACGCCTCGAATCCGGAACTGGGCAGACGGGCCGTGGAAGCGGCGGCGCAGAATTTTGCCGGAGAGATCCTGACTGCGCTGCGGGAACTTTGACGGATCAAGGACGAAGATAGCCGAAGGCCCCTTTTGGCAGAGTTTTCCGCCGAAAAGGGGCCTCTTTTTATGGGAACGAGTGTTTTGCGGTCCGCGTCCGAGGCGGCGGGCCTTGTTCAGATCTCTGCCGCGGCCATAGTGCGGTTGATGGCACGGAAGCGGCCTAGTGGATGCTGCGGCGCAGCGACCAAAGGCGCAGATCGCGCACGGAGGCTTCGCCGCCCCTTGCCTCGATTTCTATGCCATCCTGTTCTGCGGGCGCGAACACGTTCAGACTCTGGCAGACGCGCCCGCCGTCGGCAAATATCTCAATGGAATCCATATCGAGGAACACGCGCACCTCCATTGTCTCGCGTCCCTTCATGGGCAATGGCGCCCGGCATGTGCCGCGGCTCCAACCGTCGGCGTTGTTGCGATCAGCGCGCAATTCTGCGTTGGCAAGGTCGAAAGCGACCTCCACCGCCCTTCCGTTGCCCACGCGCAGGCGCAACAGAACGGCGCTTGCCCGCGTGTGGGCAAGATCAAGCGTAAAATCCAATTCCGCTGCCGCGCCACAGCCGACGGCGCGCGCTTCGCCGCCTTTAAGCAGAAGATCGCAGCCGTCGACCAGCGGCAAGTCGCGCAGCGACTCGACCTCCTGGACAGGGCGGAAAGCCAGCGTATGGTCGGGCAGCATGACGACCTCTCGCGGCAGGGTCATGGCGCCGCACCAACCCTCCTTGTAGGTCGGTCCCCAATCCTTCCACCAGGGCATCCAGTCCCAGGCGTTCGCCCAACCGATCAGCAGCCTGCGCCCCTTGCCGTCGAGAAACGATTGTGGCGCGTAGCAGTCAAAGCCCCAATCCGTTTCGCCAGATATGTGATGGGAAAACCTGCCCGTCTTAAAATCCATTTCCCCGACGAGATAGACCGTTTTGCGTTCGCCCAAGCCCATCGGAGAGAACATCAGCACATACAGGCCTTCATCGCCGAGCGGGAAGAAGTCCGGGCATTCCCACATATAGCCCAATTCGCCCCGGCTTTCGGCAAGAACGTTGACAAATTCCCACTGCAGCAGGTCTTCTGAGCGATAGAGCAGCGCCTGCGCCCGTTCGCTTTTCTTTGCGCCTACCACCATATAGAAAACGCCATCATGGGCAAACACGCGGGGATCGCGGAAGTTGGCGGGATCGTAGCCCGCGGGCGCCGTCAATACGGGATTCCCGGCATACTTTTCAAAGCGCACGCCATCTTCGCTCCAGGCGACGCATTGCGTCTGTTTGAAGCCGTCTCCCTCGTTGGTCGTACCTGTGTATACAAGATACAGCTTGCCATCGTGCTCGATAGCGCTTCCTGAGAAACAACCGCCCTTGGGATGATCGTCGCAGGGCTGGTCAGGGATGAGCGCTGGCGGCAGATATTCCCAGTGCATCAGATCGTCGCTGACCGCATGCCCCCAATGCATCATGCCCCAGAAAGCGTCAAAGGGGTTGTACTGAAAAAAGAGGTGATAGCGCCCGCGAAACCAGATGAGGCCGTTCGGATCATTCATCCATCCGACTTCGGGCATGAAGTGGTAATGTTGGCGCATCGGCGCATCCAACACGCCTTCCCGGGCCTGTGCGATATAGTCGGTCACGCCTTCGCACGTCTTACGCCTTGCAAGCAATTGGTTCATCGTATGTTCCTCCTCGTCAATTTCGCTGATAGCGCTGGGCGATCTCCCGCTGCATTTGCGGCTCGAGGTCCACGAAACGGGCGCTGTATCCGCATACGCGCACGACCAGGTCGCCGTGCGCCTCCGGATGGACAAGCGCGTCGGCGATGGCGGATTCATCCAGCAAGTCGAAGTCCGCGGCGCTTCCGCCCATTTCCAGGAAATAGCGGATCAGATGCTCGCACAAGGCGTCGTCGCCCTTGCCCAGGGAAAGCGGCAAGGTAAAATACGCCACTGCGGCCTGCGCAAAAGCCGTGAGATCAAGCGCGGAGAATGCGTGGATCATGGCGGCGATGCCCGTATGCGTGCTCTCCGAAGGATTGATGCCTCTTGAGAGCCGTTCGCCGGCATGACGACCGTTTGCCGAGGCGCCACACGGCTGTCGCATCCATTCATAACCGTAAAACGACCACACGGAGGCCTCGTAGTATCCGCCGCGCGCGTTTGGCATGTCGGCCATCGCCGTAGCGACGCCGTCGATCATCTGGCGGGCGAAGGCGTTGATGGAATCGTCGTCGCTGCCGTATTTGTCCACGCGGTTTTGCAGATACGCGCGTTCCGCCTCGAAGCCGGCAAAGTCGGCGCGCAGCATGCGGCAGAGTTGCTCGAGCGTGAAGCGTTTTTCTTCAAAAACGGTTCTCTCGATGGCGCGCATGGAGTCGATGAACGTGCTCAACCCCACCAGCGCGAAGGAACTGCCGTTGTAAAGCGCTCCGCCCTGCGTCAGGTCGCGCCCACGCTCCAGGCATTGGAGATTTGTCGCGGAAAGAAAGGGCAGAGGGTTGTTTTGCGGCCAGCGGCGTTCAAATGTATTGTAGTGCCAGGCGATGGCGTTGATGATCAGCGCCAAACCGCGGAACACTCGGCGGCTGAACTCCGCAAAATCATTGCAGCGTTCCAACGTCGGCGGTAGTATGCGCTCCCGCGCGAAGAAACCGTCGTCGTTTTTCAGGAGCAGCATCTCCAGATAGCGGGCGGGGTTGAGATAACAAATGGCACGGGAATTGAGTTCCGTTTCCGCCAACAGCACTTCCTGACAGCCGCCGTTTACATACAGGCGCGAATCCTCGAGAGCCTTGCCCATGCGTGTCTGCGCCTGGATGATCACGCGGTCGTTGAATATGGAAAGTACGTTCAGACCGCTGGAGGCGACGCGGGCAATCAGGGCAAAGTAGGCGTCATCCGCGCCGGGCGCAAAGCGCGCCTGTAGTTTGGGATTGACCAGCCGCAAGTCCAGATAGGCCGCGCAGATCCATTCCGTTACCGGATTGAACACCGGCGTACCATCGCGGTCGCAACCGCCGATGTTGATGGAGGTGTTCGTGCCGTAGACGGCATCGTGGAGATCCCATTTCGCGTCTGTAAAGGCGCAAAACCAGTAGAGCAGGTCGCGCGCTTCCTCCGGCGTGATCTCCCCGCTGGCAAGGTCGCGTTGAAGGTATGGCCAAAGCAGCCTGTCCACATGCCCCAGAATGGCCACGCCGGCCGAATCCAATACGTTGCCGAGTTCTTTCAGATAGAGGATCGTATTGAGCGCCTCAAAAAAGGTTCTTGCGCCCTCCAGAGGACAGCGGCGCGCGGAAACAGCGATGCGCGCCAGACGCGCGCGTATGCTCTCGTCTGTCTCCCGCTCCAGCATTACCTCCGCTTCCTGAGCGAAGCGCTCGCCCAGGCGCGCTACACAATCGCAGGCGGCGATGGCCGCGCGCAGAAAGTCCGCGTCGCCTTGCCCCGCGGCCAGCGCGGCCTTGGCGCGCTCGCGCATCCCGGCGAAACCGTGGTTGAGAATGGTTTCCACGCCGGCGGCATTGTGCGCCAGATCTGCGTAAAGCGTCGAATAGAGTATGCCCGCGTCCATCGGGGGCTTGCGAAACGCCTCGAAATCCTCTGCAAGTCCGGAGCGGTCGCTGCGCATCACCCAGCTTCCCAGGCCGGATACCGGCGGAAACGCCGAGCCGAGCAGATTGCGCGGCGCGCCCGTGACCACCTCGAAATAAAACGGATAATGGCGAAAAATCTTAACGGGGCAATTCCCGGCGATCTCCTCATAGACCCAGACCTTGCGCGCAAACGCGTTTGCCTGCGGACAGGCCGTCAAACGCGCCTCTAGGCGCGCTTCCTGAGCGGATACGTCCGCGGGATAGAGCGCATACCAGGCGGCAAATTCCGCGCGGAAATCGGCGTATTCGCGGCCAAAGGCCGTCTTTTTCCAGCTGTCCATATCGTTTCCCCCTAAAATACCAGCGCGACTTTGCGCCCTGCGCGGCTGCGCACCAGTTCGAATCCCTCGGCATACGCCTCTACCGGCAAACGATGGGAGACGAACTCCCGCAGATCCAGCTTTTTTTCGCTCACGAGCGAGCAGACGAAATCATGCGCGTCGCGCTCATAGCGGGCGATCGGCCACTGCACGGAATGAATATTGAAGTTGTAGGGCGCGGCGTCCCAATCGATGCGGTCGCCGGTGTGCAGGCCAATGCCATAGAGGGCGATTTTTCCTTCTTCCTTGACCACCTGCATGCCCTGATCGATGATCTGCGCGCGTCCAACGCAGTCGATAAACAGGTCGAGCCCCTGCGGGAACATCGAGCGCAGCGCCTGCACGGTATCGACCTGCTTGGTATTGAAGGCCGCGTCCGCGCCCAGACGCTCCGCCGCGCGCAGACGATCTTCGTGATGACCGGCGAGCACGACGCGCCGCGCTCCCATCTGCCGGCTCAGCGAAACCATGGCCAGTCCCACCGGGCCGCAACCTACCACCGCCACATCCATGCCTGGCTGCAGGCCCAGGCGCGCGAGCGCCCCCGCCACCTCCTTGAGGGTGATGATCATCACCGCGTCTACGGGATCAATGTCTGCGGGGATCACTTGGCGCGTGCTCAGATCGATGTGCGCAGGCACGCCATCCGCGATGCATGCGTCATAGTCATCCACAACGCCATACTCGGCAAAGCCTCCCCACCGGCTGTATACGTCCGGCAGGTCCGGCAGCGAGGAGCGCAACACGCGGTCGCCGACGTGGAAAGAACGCACCTTCGCTCCCACTTCAATCACTTCGCCCACGGCCTCATGACCGAGGACACAGGGGTATCGTGCGAAGTCGCGTAGCCCGCCGGTAAGCAACTTGAGGTCGGTACCGTTACAGATGCCACAAGCCACATTGCGGCACAGCGCCTGATGATCGCCGATGACAGGCATGGGCAGATCGTCCCGAAGGCGCAATACGCCGGGCTTTTCAATGACCAGTCCTCGCATAAGAAATTCCTCCATCATTCATTTCCGTCAAAAGGCGACTTCGACGCCCCGACGCTCAAATTCTGCCGCCGCCACGCGCATTTGCGCGTCTGTTGGCGGCGCGTACTCGACGAATTGTCGCCCCAGGCGAACATATTTGCCTTTGCCCAGGGCATGGTATTTGAGAAGCTCAACGCGCAATTCTCCTGTGAGCGAACTCAGATACTGGGCGATCGCCTTCACTTGGCCAAGGTTGAGTTTTGCTACCAAAGGCACGCGCACCACCACGGGGCGAACGCGCAACAAACGGGGCAGGTTTTGCAGTATGCGCGCGTTATCTACGCCCGTTACGCGGCGATGGAGGGCCGCGTCCATGGCCTTGATGTCGTAGAGAAATAGATCCGTGTCCTCCAACACGGCGTCAAAGCATTCCCAAGGAACGTCGCCGGCGGTGTCGACGGCCGTGTGCACGCCCTCGGCGCGCAGTATATGCAGAAGTTCCGCCGCAGCCTCCACCTGCAACAGGGGTTCTCCGCCGGAGAGCGTTACGCCTCCGCCGGAGATATGGAACAGTTGGCGGTCGCGCAATGCGATGTGGGCGATCTCCGCTGCTTCCAGACGCTGCCCTGCCAGCTGCAAAGCCCCCGTCGGGCAACGCTGCGCGCATTTGCCGCAGGCAAAGCATTTCGTGCGGTCGAACTGCGTCGGCCCCGCTGTCCGCGCTGCGCAAAGGCCAACGCAGGCGCCGCAGCCGATGCACTTCGTGGCGTCAAAGAGTATCTCCGGTTCCATGTGCTGAGACTCGGGATTGTGGCACCAGGCGCAGCGAAGCCCACAACCCTTGAAAAAGACTGTCGTGCGCGCTCCCGGTCCGTCGTGGAGCGAGAGGCGCTGTATATCAAAGATGGTCGCCTTGCTCATATCTCTCAAACATCTTTCTTGCGTCCTGACGCAAAATGTGTTATCATGGATCGAAAGTGTCGATCTACGGTTTTCCGCGCAGGGGGGTATATTCTGTGGTCAAACTCGATGATGTAGCGCGTTTGGCGGGCGTGTCCAAGGGCACGGCGTCGCGCGTGCTCAACAACCGGGGCTATATATCGCCGCAAACGCGGCAGAAGGTAAAGCAAGCGATGAAAGCGCTCAATTACTTTCCCAACGAGAATGCCCGCAACCTTCTGCGACAGCGTTCCGGCATGATCGGCGTAGTCGTGCCTACGATCACCTATCCGTATTATTCAGAGATCATATCCCATCTGGAGCGTTGCCTCAAGGAGCACGACTACAAAATGCTCCTCTGCAATACGGCATTCAATGCCGGCAACAACATTGACTATGTGCATACGCTCTCTAAGAATCGCGTCGAGGGCGCGATCCTGTTCAACTATCAGCTGGAGAACAAGGATTACGATGCGATTCCCTTTCCCATCGTTTCCATCGACCGCTTCGTCAAGGACAGCGTTTCCTTTGTCGCGTCCAATCACGAGCAGGGCGGCCTGTTGGCGGCCAACCATCTGATCGAGTGCGGTTGTCGGCATGTGATCCAGGTGGGCGGCTCCTTTCAAGAACTGACGCCTTGGAATATCCGCCATGTCAAATTCCGCGAAACCATGCGCGAAAATGGCATTGAGTGCATCAGTTACGAGCAGGCCTCCGACGACCATGATTTCCACGATTATCGGGAGATCGTCCTCCAGCTGTTGCGCCAATACCCCGACACAGACGGCTTTTTCTGCAATGATCTGTGCGCCGCCGCAGCGCTTAATGCCGCTACTTCGCTGAGCATACGCGTGCCGGAGCAATTGAAGATCGTCGGCTATGACGGCACCATTCTTTCAGAGATCGTTACCCCGGCCATCACCAGCATTTGGCAAGATGTGCAAAAGATCGCCACATCCGCCTGCGAGATCCTGTTTCAGCGCATCGAAGATCCAGACACAACGCCCTGCAATATGCTCATTGGCGTCAAGTTGCTCAGGCGCGGAAGCACTGTGCCGGCGCGGACGCCCGAGATGCCGCCGAAGCGATAGCGTCCGGCGGCATCGTTCTTTGCCGAAAGGTCAGCGGTAGTCCTCGCGCAGCTTTGCGGCGAAAGCCGTATTCAGCGCCGATTCCCGGCGCGCTTTTTCTTCTTTGATGCGGAATTGCGCTTCGCGGCGGGGGCGATACTCCTCCCAGCGGCGCTCAAAGGCCTCGCGCGCCTTTTTTTGCTCGGGGGTAAGGTCGGCGCGTGGGTGCGGGGCGGGGATGGGCGCGGGCGTCACCGGCAGGCGCTGTTCCACCGGCAGTATGCTCATATCCGCCTGCGTGGGCAGAAGTTGATACCAGTAGGCGGTGGAACTCCAATCGTCGCAAAGATGGTTGGCGTGACCGTGCTCTATGGTCACACGCAGGCTCTTCTCGAAGTATACAGGATCCGTGATATGGAAGCGGTAAGCGACATGGAAGCCGTCCGTATCGCCTTCGTGCACGATGGTGCCGAAGAAGGGGAAGGCGTTGCGCTGCATGCCCCAGGCGTGGTTGAAGTAGTCCTCCGTACCGGTGCCGTTGAGGCTGGGATACTCCTCGCCATCGATGAAAAACATGTCGTTGCCCTCGCCCCACCAGCTTCCCTGGAAGTGGCGCACGCTGAGGTTGCAGCCGATGTAGTGCCCCTTGCCCTTTACGTCCAGCACCACATAGTTGTCCTCGCCCTTGAGGTTGACCATCGTGTTCACTTCGGGGCTGTTGGTTTGTATATCCGGACCCCAGCCCTTGCAGGGGTTGGCGCGGTTCCACTTGGCGTGAAAGTAGGCGGTATCCTCCGGCAGCGGATGTTTGTACATTTCATAGTCGATATTGAAGTAGAGGATAAACGGCAGGTCGTTTTCGTTGATGATCTCGATCTTTGCCTTCTTGTTGAAGGGCATGGGTAGATAGCAGGAAACCGAGCAGGGCGCGCCGTAGCGTCCCGCCTCCTCGGGCTTGAGCGATACGTTGAACGGCAGCGAGGAGAAATTGCCCGGATAGCAATTGCCGATGCAGAAGAAGTCTCCCAGGGGCGCGAGAACGCTGGGCGTATCCTGGTCATCCCAGGTCATGCGAATAAGAACTTTGCGGTAGTAGAAGGGATCATAGTCGTCACGAATGACGCCCAGGGCCGGATGAATCTCGTTGACGGGCGCGCACAACGCGTTGAGTTCGGGATCAAGTATGCTTGGCCCGTTAACGCGGCGGCAGGACGAGGTCATCCAGATGTGGGTAATGCAAGCGGGGCCTTCAATCTCGCCCAGCACGATGGTTTCGCCGGCGGGGATCATCCAATAATCCTGGTTCATGCCGCGCTGATCCCAGCTGGCAAGGCGGCCGTTGCGGGCGCTTTTGACTCTGGTGAGGTCGTTGAACATTCCGGTTATCTGTCCCATGGTGGTATCCTCCTTGCGATGCGTTTATCCCTTGACGGCTCCAGCGGTCATGCCCTCCATAACGTTTCTCTGGAAAATGATATAGAGGATCAGTTCAGGAACGATAATCATCACGCTGTACGCGGCGATGCCGGCGTAATCGACGCTGTAGCGGCCGCGCAGGAAGGCGATGCCGCGCGAGAGCGTGTAGTTGGCGGAATCGTTCAGCATGATCGAGGCGAAGGGATATTCGTTCCAAATATACAGCAGGTTGAAAATAATCACCGTCGCCAGCACGGGGCGGGCGATGGGCGCGATCACGCGCACGATGAGTTGCCCCAGCGAGGCGCCGTCGATGATGCAGGCTTCGTCGATCTCCCGCGGCACTGTGCGCAGATAATTCACGAACAGCAGCGTATTGAACGAAACCGATGTAGAGATATAGGGCATCACCAGACCGATCTTCTCTCGCAGACCAATGAAATGGTTGATGCGGTAGATGGGGAAGAGCAGTATGAACGGACTAATCGCCAGACCGATGAGCATGAACGTATACAGCGCCGCGCGCACTTTGCCGCGCTTGTAGTCCAGGCGCGCCAGGGCGAAGGCGCTGGCAAAAGTGATGGGAATCTCAATGGCAAGCGTCACCAGGGCGACAAGCGCCGTGTTGCGATAGAGCAAGCCCAGATCCAGCTTTTCCAGCGCTGCGGCATAGTTGGAAAAGCTGGCCGACGCCGGCAGCGACAGGGGATCACGCATAATCTCGGCATTGTCCTTGAGGGAGATGAATACCAGCCAGATCAGCGGCAATATCACGAGGAAGGTGATGAGCGCCAGGGCGACGTACATCAGCGTTCGTGTAGACCTGTGTGTTACCATGTCACAGCCTCCTTTCGCCGTGTTCGCGGGTGATAAACATGTAGGCGCCCATGATGACGAAAGAGATCAGGAAAGTCACCGTTGCCAGGGCCATGCCATACCCATATTCGCCGCTTGCAAAGGTCATATCGTAGGAATATGTCACCAGCGTTTCCGAATAGTGCGTAGGTCCGCCGCCTGTAAGCTGTTGCACGACTTCAAAGATCTTCATCGAGCCGGTGATGATCAGTACGCCTACGGAGATGAACGTGCCCTTCATCATCGGCACGGTGATGCATATCAGCCGCTGCCAGAAGTTTGCCCCATCTACGGCGGAGGCTTCGTAGACTTCGGTGGGGATCGTCTTTAGGCCTGCCACATAGATCGCTGCGATATAGCCGACCTGTTGCCAGAAGTAGACCACGGAGATGCTGTATGGCGAGAGCGTGTCGCCGCCGATCCACTCCAGCGCCAGCGCGTCAAGGCCGATAGAGCGCAAGACGTTGTTGATCAGGCCCGTCACGGGATCCAGGATATAGCCCCAGATGACGCCGACGATGATGCTGGCGATGATTGCCGGCGAAAACAGCAGCGCCTTGCTGACGTTGGAAAAGCGCAGCCTTTGATTGAGCAGCAGAGCCACGAAAAACGAGCCGACGCCCAGCAGAATCAGCGACATCACCAGTATGATGCAGGTGTTTTTCAGGGCGATGCCAAAGCTGGGATCGTTAAAGAGGCGAATGTAGTTGTTCCAGCCGTAAAAGCGCGGCTTGCTGATGCCGCTGTAACGCATGAAACTGTAATAAATGGCGATGAATACCGGCACGATCAGATATACGATGTAGACCGCCAGCGTCGGCGCCAGAAGGATTACTTTATTTCTCGTCTTGCTAAGCCAACCCACATGTGCTCACTCCTTCTCGATCCTGGTAAGCGTCGCCGCCACGCGCTGGCGGGGAAAAGAGCGCCGGCCTACCGGCATGGGTAGCGACCGGCGCTCTGGCGCCTGCTTGGGCTGCGGCTTGAGCAGACGCTGGTGCCTTGCGCGCGGGGATGCTTACATCGCTGCCTCCGCGATCGCCGCGTCAATGATTTCCACCGCTTCTTCAGTGGTGATGTTGTTGAGCATCAGCGAGTTGAGCGCGTCGTAGAACGGCTCGTTGATCGTGGGAGAGAGCGTCGCCACCGGGTTGGCGGCCGTTATGCTGGTGTTGCCGTTGGCGAGCGCCGCGGCGATTTCCGCGAAGGCGGGGTTGTCGTTGGTGAACTCCAGGTCCTCGTAGTTGGTAGCGGGCATGTTGGAGTTCTCATAGAGAATGGCCGAGCCTTCCTCGCCGAAGTAGAAAGCCAGGAAGCGATAGACGGCGTCCTTCTTGGCCGCGTCTTCGCCGACGGAGGCGCTGACGACGAACGGAGCGTTGCCGAACTGGTTGTTGATGTTCTGCGCGTATTCAGAATCGCTAAATTGCATGCCCCACCAGAAACCTACGTCATCGCCCAGCGCAGTGCCGATTTCAGCGGCGTCCCACTGGCCGGAGGTGAAGATCGCCGCCTGGCCGGTGGTGAAGAGGTTCTTGGCCTCAAAATAGTCGATGGTGGCCATGTTGGCCGGGAAGGCGCCCATTTCGCCCATCTCGCCCAGCTTGTCAAACAGCGGGCTGAAAATGGCGCTGCTGGCTTCGCCGGCGGTCAGCGCGTCCACATTCTCCGCGTATCCGTAGCGCAGCAGGCAGTCCAGCCAACCCCAGACGCTGTAATTGGTCATCGCGCCCTGAGCGAAGGTGGTCATGCCGCCTTCAGAGAAGGTTTCGATCATGGAAAGGACGTCTTCGTAGGTGGTGGCATCGCTGGGATACTCTACGCCGTACTCGTCGAAAATCGCCTTGTTGTAGTAGAAGCCCGTCACCAAAGAGGTGTAGGGCAGGCCGATGATCTCGCCATTTTCGTTGACATAGCAGCTCTTCATGGCGTCAGACAAAGCCCCGCTGACCTCGGGATAGGTTTCGAGGAACTCGTCCAGCGGCAGCAGGAAGCCGTTGTTGCCGTATTCGGGAACGTCGCCTTCCGTGCACCAGAAGATGTCAGGCAGTTCACCGGTCTGCGCCCACAGACGCATCTGCGTGATGTGATCCTCAGAGGCATTCTCGATCAGATCGATGGTTACGTCGGGATTGGCTTCCTGGAAAGCCTGGATCGCCGCATAGACTGCCGGTTCCTGTTCCGCGCAGTTGGCTACGTGGATTGCCAGCGTGATGGTAACATTTTCTTCTGCGGACGCGACTGCGGCCATGGACAGAAGCAATGCTACGACGGTCAAGAGGGCAAAAAGCTTGCGTACGGTCAACATTCAGATTCCTCCTTATTTTTGCGGTCGTGCCGCGATTGGACGCATGAGAAGTACGTTTCAAATATATTCATCGATAATCACATTTTCAAGTACATTATAACGGCTGCGATGCGCTTTGTCAATGGTATATCTTAATTATATTAGCGAATTCGGGCAAATTATATCCAAATTATAGGTGTGAAACCATATTTTTTACAGAAACAGCGCACAAAGAATCACGAAATTATATGGCAATCGATTGCTTTATGATGTTGCGGAAAGAGCCTGGGGGATGGAAGAGAGCCTGGGGAATGGAAGAGCACGGCCTGCATGCGCTATATCGCGCGTGAAACGCATAAAAGCCCGCCTCCACGATCTTGTGGAGACGGGCTTTTATGCGTCCATAGGGGGCTTTTCAAGCGGTCGCGCGGGTTCACAGCAAACGCGCGGGCAGACTGTCCGCGCTAATCCCGCTCCCATTCCAGCAGTCTTCCCGTGCGGGCGTCCAGTTCAAACTCGTACTCCTGTCCGTCCAGCCAGGCGTCGCCCTCGTAGAGCAGCATTCCGTCGTCCTCGTCCATTTCCAGGCTGTCCAGTTGCGCGCCGGGGCGCAGAAGCGAAAGCGTCTGGCTGGCGCCGGCGAAGGTCAACTGCCCATTCATCAGGAATTGCCCGAAGGAGAGAGAACCGGCGGTGAGACGGCCTGCTGGGTCGAACATTCCCCAGCCTGCGGCGGTCTCGCCGACAAACCACAGCTTCGCCGCGCCGTTTCCTTCCTCCGCGCGCAGCACGAGTGCGGCCACGTCGATAGCTTTGAGCGCCGCCTCCGCCTCGGCGCGGCTTAGAAGCGCGCTTTCCGCGCTTTCGGCTTCGCTGCGCAACGAGAGCGCCCGCCCCGCCGCGTCCAGTTGCAGCGCCCAGTGGCCGCCGCCCGCCGCGTAGGTGTGCGTCTGGCCCGTCTGCGTATCTTCCGCGGCGACGAAGGCCGCGTCCGCGGACAGCCACGCAAGAAAGGCGTCCTCCACCGAAGCGGCGCGCGCCGCGAGGGGGGCGAATATCGTCATCAGGCATAGCGTCAGGGCAAGTATCCTTCGCATGTCGTTCTCCTCTCCCGGGCGCGCCCGGCGTCGCTTGTCAGGCTTCCTGTTCCTCCCGCGCCAGCGGCAGGGCGATGGTAAAACAGCTGCCTTTGCCCGGTACGCTTTCGACCTCCACCTCGCCGCCGTGCAGCCGGGCAATGCGCTGCACCAGCGAGAGACCCAGCCCTGCGCCGCCAGCGTGGTGCGAGCGGTCACCCTGATAAAAGCGCTCGAAGATGTGGGGAAGGGCCTCCGGCTCGATGCCGGGGCCGTCGTCCTCCACGATGAGGCGTGCCGTTTCGCCCTCCGCGCGCGCGGCGATGCGTATATGCCCGCCCTCGCGCCCGTATTTGACGGCGTTTTCCGCCAGGTTGAGCAGCGCCTGCGTGAGCATGGTCTGGTCGCACATCGCCCACACGGGGCCGTCCACAGCGCACTCCACCGTCATGCCCCGCGCCGCCGCGCCCTCCTCCACCTGCATGGCGGCAACTTCGGCAATGTCGGCAAGATCCATGCGCTCCATTTCCATGCGCGTCTGCCCCGCGTCCATGCGCGTCAGCGCCAGCAGGCGGCCGATGAGCGTGGACATCTGCCCCGCGCGCAGGCGGATGTCGCGCAGCGCCTCCTCCTTGTCTTCCTCATTGGCGATGTCGGAGAGGGCGAAGTCCGCCTGCGCGAGGATGGCGGCCACGGGCGTGCGCAATTCGTGCGAGGCGTCCGAGGTAAAGCGCCGTTCGCGCTCAAAGGAGCGCTCCAGGCGGTCGAGCATGTCGTCAAACACCCTGGAGAGCCGGTAAAGCTCGTCGCGCGCGCCCTGCAAGCCGATGCGCTTTTGCAGATCTTTTCCGTCGATGATGCTCTCCGCCGTGCGCGCGATGCGCGTGACCGGCCGGAAGGCGCGGCGGGCGATGAAGTACCCGCCCACGCCGGCGACCACCACCAGCGCCGGCAGCAGTGCCAGCAGCAGCGTCGGGCTCATGTCGTTCAAATTGGGGGCGGCGTCGGCGGAGATGTAGCAGCGCAGCCAGATGTCCTCCGCGTCGGGGAAGGACATGCGCGTGTCCAGCACATACCAGCGCTCGCCGGAGCGCTCCGCAGCCGGGCGGATGACATTTTCCTCAAAGGGCAGGTCAAAGCGCCACTTGCCGTAGATGAGGTCGCCCGATTGCGTGTAGAGCGAAACGCGCACGCTGGGCAGATCGTCTAGATTGCGGTCGATCTCCAGCTGCCCGTCCTCCATGCGCACATCGTTGAGCGCCAGCTGCGTCGTGCCGACGAGCGCCTCCTCGTAGTAGTTGTCCATCATCCGCTGGGCGCTCCAAAACAGCGCCCCGGCGGCGAGCAGGGCGATCAGCGCCACCAGAAGCGTGTACCAGAAGGTGACGCGCGCCTTGATCGACAGCCGCTTCACGCTTCCTCCCGCAGGACATAGCCCGCGCCGCGCACCGTGTGGATGAGTTTGGGCGAAAAGCCCTCGTCGATCTTCTTGCGCAGGTAGCGTATGTAGACGTCCACCATGTTGGAAGCGCCCTCGTAATCATAATTGAAAATATTCTGCTCGATGCGCTCGCGGGAGAGCACCGCGCCCTGATTGCGCATCAGGTACTCCAAAAGCGCGTATTCGCGCCCGGTGAGGGCGATGGGCTTGCCGCCGCGGGTGACTTTCTGCGCCGATGTGTCCACGGAAAGGTCGCAGAGCGTCAAAACGGCGCTGCCCTCGCTCCTGCCGCGCCGGGAGAGGGCGCGCACGCGGGCCATGACCTCGTCCAGCGCGAAGGGCTTGACGAGGTAATCGTCGCCGCCGGCGTCCAGCCCCTCCACGCGGTCGGCCACGGCGTCGCGGGCGGTGAGGAAGAGTACGGGCGTGCGCACCCCCGCCTCGCGCGCGCGGCGCACGGCGCTGAGGCCGTCCTCCACGCGCATCATGATGTCCATGATGGCCACGTCGTAGTCCGACAGCCCCAGAAGGTCGTAGGCCGCGCCGCCGTCGTGACAGACCTC
>CAMMGP010000002.1 GCA_946496415.1 uncultured Clostridia bacterium
GGCCCACAAAGCCGATCACGCCGCTCACGGAAACCGCCGTGGCCGTCAAAAGCGTGGAAAGCAGCAGCGCCAACAGCCGCACTTTGGGCGCGTCCACACCCAAGAGACGCGCGTCGCCCCCGGCGCTGACGGCGTTGAGATCGCGCGCGAGCGCCATGGAACCGAAAAGCGCCACGAGCAGCATTGCCGCCACCAGCGCCACATCTGTGTAACTCGCGGAAGCGAAGCTGCCCAGCGTCCACATGTAGACGCTCTCCAGCGCTTCGTGATTGATGGACAAAAGCCCGGAAAGCAGCGCCGAGAGGAAGGAACTGACCGCCACGCCGCACAGAAGCAGCGTCGTCAGCCCCCCGCGTCCCAGACCGGCGATGCCCATAACCAGCAGTACCGCCAGCGCTCCGCCGGCAAAGGCGCACAGGGAAACGGTGGAAAAGCCCCAAAAAGACGCCTGCAGGTTAAGCAGCATGGCCGCGGCCGCGCCCAGCGCCGCCCCGGAGGAGACGCCCAAAAGCCCCGGCTCGGCCATGGGATTGCGGAACACGCCCTGCATCAGCGTCCCGGAAACGGCCAGCGCCGCGCCGACCACATAGGCCAGCAGCGAACGCGGCAAGCGAATGCCCCAGAGAACCAGTGTCGCCGTGGCGTCCGCCTCGCCGCCACCCAGGCGCGAGACCAGCGCCTTCCACACTTCGTGGAGGGCGTAGGGCGCGCTGCCCGCGCACAGGCAGGCAAGCAACGCCAGCAAAGACAGGAACAATAAAACAGCGCAGGCGCGCGCCACGAAGCCGCGCCTGCGTATGTAGGAAGCTTCGCGCATGCTATTCCCCGTGTCCGTCGTCCGCGGCCTCGTCATTGACGGCGTCCAGATCTTCGTCGAAGTTGTTGTCCGGGTCGTTTAAGTCGCTGCCGTCGATCAATTCGTTGACGCGCACGCGGCGCTCCAGCTTCATCTTCTCCACCTGCTCGTGGATCATCTCCTTGACCTTTTCCGAGTGGCGTATGTTCTTCACGTCCAATTCCGGGCAGGTATGGTCAGAGGAGCAGATGTGCACCGTGCCCACGCCAAAGATGCGCTGCCCAAACGAGCGGCGCAAGCTGATGTCGCGGATGCGGTAGAGTATGATCTCCTCCGTGCGCAGGTTGAAAAGGCCCGTCTTGATAAACAGCCGGTCCTCGGAAAGCGAGTAGACGGTGAAGGTTATCGGCATGCCGAGTATGCGCTTGCGGTCTCTCCACAGGATCATTGCGATCACCTCTTTAACAGTATACACCAACGCGCCGGCAAATGCAATTCCTTAACAGGGAGGGTGTATAATTAAATAAATCCATCTGCGGGGGAAAGCATATGTACGAATGCGTTCAAGCGGGCGAAAATACGTTTTTTATGGACTGCCCCAGCCGCGTGGGCATCTACCGCGACGGCGAGGCGGCATGGCTCATCGACTCCGGCAGCGACAAGGACGCCGCTAAAAAGGTTTTGAAGATCCTCGGCGACCTCGACCTGCGCCTTGAGGCCGCCATCGTCACCCACTACCACGCCGACCATACCGGCGGCGCGGCGCTTTTGCAGCAGCGCACAAATTGTCGCCTCTACCTCGCCGAGCCGACCGCGCCGGGCAATTTCCCGGAGATCAACACCGCCCTGCTCTTCGGCGCGCACCCGCCCAAGCCGCTGCGCACGAAGTTTTTCCTCGCGCAGAGCGCTTGCTATGCGCCGGTCGAGTCCGCGCCGCTGCCCGAGGGCATGCGCCTTGTCCGCCTCGACGGCCACGCTTTCGCCCAACTCGGCGTCTATACGCCGGACGATATCTGGTTCCTCGGCGACGCCGTGGCCAGCGAACATACGTTTGATAAATACAAGCTTACCTACCTCTACGATGTGGAGAAGTTCCTGCAAACGCTGGACGCGGTCGCTTCTCTGCAGGGCAGGCTCTTCATCCCCGCCCACGTCGCGCCCTTTGAGGACGCGGCTTCCATCGTCGAACGCAACCGCCGCTGGGTCTATGAGACAGGCGACTGCATCGTCGAGTTTTTGCAAACGCCGCGAACCTTTGAAACGCTCCTCAAGGCCGTCTTCGACCGCTACGATCTGCAAATGACCTTCGGCCAGCACACGCTGCTGGGCGCGACCGTGCGCGCCTTCCTCACCTGGCTGATGGACGCGGGCCGCGTCAGCTACTTCTGCGAAGACAACCTCCTTTACTGGAAGGCCGCGGAAGCGGGGGAGGGACAGTGATGTTCGGCCCCGATTCAAACGCCGTGCACCCCAACCCGGCGGTGCCCAGCGTATGCTTCATCAAAAACACCATCACGCGCCCCAACATATTCGTCGGAGACTATACGTACTACGATGATCCCGTGGACTCGGAACACTTCGAGGATCACGTCACCCATCATTATGCGTTTCTCGGCGATAAACTCATCATCGGTAAATTTTGCGCCATCGCCAGGGGTGTGACCTTCATCATGAACGGCGCCAACCACCGCATGTGTTCGGCCACCACCTATCCCTTCAACATCATGGGCGGCGGCTGGGAAAAGAGTACGCCGCGTCTCGAAGATTTGCCCTACAAAGGCAATACGGTGCTTGGCAACGACGTCTGGGTCGGCGAGCACGTCACCTTCCTGCCCGGCGCGCGCGTGGGCGACGGGGCCATCATCGGCGCGGGCGCGGTGGTTGCGGGAAATATCCCCGCCTACGCCGTGGCCGTGGGCAACCCCTGTCGGGTGGTAAAGATGCGCTTTGACGACGCCACCATCCGTCGCCTGTTGGAACTGCGCTGGTGGGATTGGCCGGCGGAAAAGATATTCCAAAACCTTGAAGCGCTCGTAAGCGGCGACCTGACGAAGCTGCTGAGGCTGTGATCAGCCGCATCCCAACGCTGTGCGCCGCATCGTGGCAAAGACAAAGGGCCCGCGTTCTGTTTCTCGCAGAACGCGGGCCCTTGCCGTTTCAACTTCTTTGAATCGTCGCTCTATCTGCAAACCGCGCTTCCTAGTCGGCGATGATGACCGGCGTGCCGGCCACGTATTCCTCGTTCCAGGTCACGTAGTCGCTGGACTGATATCCGCCTTTGACCTCGCCCCATGTGGCGTATTTGTAGCCGGAGAAGGTCGAACCGTCGTCCGAGCGCAATACCAGCGCTTCCACAGAATCCGTTTTCGGCTCTGTTACCGGTACGGCCAGATACCAGCAGGAGCCCTGCCAATAGGCAACCGATACCTCGCGCTGTACGGTGCCGGAGTCCAACTGCGAAAAGCTTTCGGCGAACTTCTGCCATTCGTCCGCACTGGGCGCGCCGCCGGAAAAAGGCAGCACTTCCGACACGCGGGCGTATTCCCCGTAGGAGAGCAGGCTCAGCGCCTCCTTGGCCGCGGAAAACAGGTCGTTGGAGATGGACGGCACGCCCTCCGCGCAGGCGCAGGCGGACACGAGCAGCGCCATGAGCAGCACGACCGACGCAATCTTTTTCATCGTTAAAACCTCCAGAACTTCGCTTATCTGTTAGACGCTCATCGCCCGCGCGAGGTTCCGGGTTTTCCGCGCATTTCGACGATTTTCAGCATAAAAAGCTGCAGGGCTTCCCGATCCCGCAGCTTGCCGGACTTGATCTCCGCGTCCGCCGTCACGCTTTGGCGGTAGAGCGCCAGGAGCGCCTCCGCGTCCAGCGCACGGGCCTGTGCGGCGGCGCGCCTTGCGGCATAGGGATGCAATTTGAGCGCTTTTTCCACTGCCGCGGCGTTTCCCGCGCGCTGCGCCAGCGCCAGGTGCGCGAGCATGCGCAGTTGGCGCACGACCATGGAAAACACGCCCACGCAGGTCTGCCCGCCCATCAGCAGCGTTTGCAGGCTGCGTTCGGCGCGGGCCAGATCGCCGGCAAAGAGGAAGTCCAGCATTTCAAAAACGCTGAATTCCAGGGAGGGGGAGACGACCGCCTCGATATCCTCCACGGCGATCTCTGTGCGCTCGCCAATGTAGTCGGCCAACTTGTCCACTTCGCCGCTGAGCCGGGTCAGGTCGCGACCGGCCGTAAAGGCCAGGTGGGAAATCGCCTGCTGCGAGACGCGCTTGCCAAGCGGCTTGAGGCGCGCGCTCGCCCAGCGCAGAAGCTCCGCGTCGGAAAGCGGCTCAAAGCGCACCTCCGCGCCGCGCTTTTTCAGCGCCGCAGTCAGCTTTTTGCGCCCGTCCGCCTCCCCGCGCATGGCGAAGACCACGACGCAGCTTGCGGGCGGAGCCTTGAGCCAGTCGAGCACACGCGCCGTTTCGCTTTCCTCGTCGCGGGATTTTCCGCTCAGAAGCGGGGCCCAGTCGCGCACGATGACCAGACGGCGCTCGCACATGAACGGCAGCGTCTCGGCGGCTTCGATGATCTGCGCCGCCTGCGCGCCTTCGAGCGTCGTTTCATTGAGCTGCTCCAATCCCGCGGGCAGCAGGGCGCGCTCCAGCGCCTTTACCGCTTCGCGCTTGAGGTACTCCTCCGGCCCGGCGAACAGGTAAACGCTTTGCAGGGCGTTCTCTTTTAGCTGTGCGTAGAATTCTTTCCAGGTCATGCCTCGTCCTCCGGCAACAGATACGTTGAAATAGAGACGCCGCCGTCCTCATAGAGCCGCGCCGTTATCGCGCCGCACTCGTCCGTGCGGAAAACGCGCGCGCCCGTGCCTTCCAGCCGCTCAAGCAGCGCCTGCGCGGGATGGCCGTAGGGATTGTTCCTGCCCGCGGAGATGATCGCCGCCGAGGGCGAGGCCGAGTGCAGAAGCATCAGGCTGGAAGAGTTGCTCGAGCCGTGATGCGGCACCTTGAGCACGTCCACATCCGGCATCGGCCCCGGCTCCTCCGTCATCTCCAGATCGCCGGTGAACAGCGCCGAGGCCTCGCCATAGTCAATGCGCAGGAGCATGGAAACGGCGTTGGCGTCGCCGCTGACGTCGATGTCCTCCGGCGGGTAGAACACGGTGGCGGAGACATTTTCCGAAAGCGGAACCACGTCGCCCGCCGCGAGCGTCACCACTTCCGCGCCCAGCGCTTTCGCCCTTTGCAGACCATCTACCACGTCTTCGTCGGCTTCCACGGCATCCCAACCCGCGGGGATATAAATGGTTTCGGGCACGTATTCATCCAGCAGCGTGACCAGTCCTCCGGCATGGTCGGTGTGCGGATGCGAGAGGAACACGGCCCTGGGCGCGAGACCGAGGTGCGCAAGGTAATCGCATACGGGGCTCCCCTCAAGGCCGACATCCACCAGATAGGCGTCGCCCTCGGCCAATACCACCGCCGCGTCCGCCTGTCCCGCGTCGAGGAAGGTGATTTGCAACCCCTGCGGCCCGGGCAACAGCGCCGCCACGCAGGTCAGCAGCGGCAAGACCGCCAGCAGCGCGTACCGCCAACCCATGCGCAGGCGGGTCAGCGGCGAGACGGCGACCAGGGCGGCGACGAACAACGCCGCGAGCCACACGGGGAAGGGAGGCAGCGCCAGAGCGTTGAGCGGTAAAGCGGCGCAAAGGCGCGTCATCTGCGTCGAACCGAGCAGGGCGATGTCGCCCATCGCGGCGAACGCCAGTCCCAAAGGCTGCCACAGGAGCGAAAGCAGCAGCGCCGCTACGGCAAGGTACATCCCCAGAAGGATCAGCGGCACAACCACGAGGTTGGCGATGGTCGCCAGCAGCGGCAATTTTCCATAATAGGCGATGACGGCGGGCAGCGTGGAAAGCTGCGCCGCCAGCGTGGCGCACAAAAGAGAGCCGAAATAGTGTCCCATCCGCAGAAGCAGCGCCGAAGGCCCCAAAGACCAGTCCGGAACGCGCAGACGGTCGATGCGCAAAAGCGCCGTCAGCGGCGAGGTGAGGCAGAGCATGCCCGCGCAGGCGCTGAAGGAGAGCACGAACCCGGCGTCGTCGAGATAGAGGGGGTTCCAGACGAGCAGGGCAAGAAACGCCAGCGCCAGGCGCGTAAACGAGTCCGTCGGACGGCCGGTCGCCTGCCCTGCGCCGAGCGCCGCATACATGAGGATGGAGCGCACGACCGAAGGGACCATGCCGACCAGCAGCCCGTAAAACGTCACCAGCGCGAGCGTCAGCCAGAACGCCCAGCGCCGCGGCAGGATCAGCGCCAGAAGGGCCATCATTGCCATGGCCAGCATGGTGATGTGCAAGCCGGAGATGGACAGCACATGCGTAACGCCGGCGCGATCAAAACTCTCGCGCAAATCTTCCGCCATATCGCCGCGGTCGCCGAGCACCAGCGCCCGCACCATGTCGGCGCTGCGCGGGAAGAGCGCATCGATGCGCTCGCCAATGGCCGTTCGCAGGCCATACAGCCAGGCTTCGAGGCCGCGTGCCTCTCCGGAAATGACGGCGTCTTCCAACTCCGCCGTGGCATAGGCCGCCACGCCGTTGCGCCACAGATAGGCGGCAAAGTCAAACTGGCCGGGATTGGTGGCCTCGTCCGGCGCCCACAAGTGGCCCGTAAACGTCACGCGCTGCCCCGGCGCGATGTCGCGCAGCGCGGAAACATTGCCGCGCAGATAGAGGCGGATGCCGAAGTCCGGCGTCCCCGCGACCACGCGCACATCGGTCAGCCGGCAGGTGAGCCTGCCGATTTCCGCGTCGACAGAGGGCGTATCTGCCACCGTGCCGGCAATGGCTATGGAAAACTGATCCTTCAGAACGGGCCGCGTGACAACGGCCGCGCCCATGCGCGCCGCGCCGAGGAAAAGAGCGCAGGCCACGAGCAGCGCGGCGCAGCGCCGGCCGCGCAGATGCAGAAGGCACCAGGCAAGCAGCAGTACGGCGGCGCAGACCAGCAGGACGCCCTGAGGCAGCCGGCCGTCCCGCGCCAAAAGCGCTCCGAAGCCAAAGAACGCGGCGGACAGCATCAGCGGCCGCGTGTGCAGCGCACGCAGCGGCAGGAAAGGGGCGCGCCGGCGCATGCTATACCCGGTAACGCTCTCCGAGGCAGGCAAGTTCCGCGGCGGGATAGGCTTCGCGCGCCTCGGCGAGCAGCGACGCAGGATCGTAAAGGGGGTTTAAGTGGGTGAGCAACAGCGCCCCGGCGCGCGCCTCGCGGGCCAGCGCGCCGCAGAGCGCGGCGGAGAGGTGCGGCTTTTTTTCCGTCCAGTCCGCCTGCGAAAGCCCCGCGTCTGCCAGCAGCAGGTCGCAGCCGTCCGCGAACAGTTCCAGAGCGGGAACGCGGTTCGTGTCTCCGGTAAACACGAATTTCGCGCCGTCGCACGCAACGGCCACGCAGGAGCCCTCTACGGGATGCGCGGCGGGGATAAAACTCAGGCGCATCTCGCCCACGGCGATGTCCTCGTGGTCGAACAGGTCGTAATACGGGCATTCCAGCAAAGAGCGCACGCGTTCAGGCCGGCGGGGAAGGAACACCGGCAACGGGCGCTCCCGTCCGGAAAATTGCAGGGCATACTGCATGGGCAGAAGATCCGAAATGTGATCGAAGTGCAGGTGCGAGAGCACCACGGCGGTCAGCGTTTCCGGACGCGCGACCTCCATCAGGCGCGCCAAACTGCCCGTGCCCGCGTCGATGAGCAATTTCGTCTCCCCGCTGTCGCTCTCCAGAAGGTAGCTGGAGCAGGCGCCGTTCGGGGCGGGGAAGGGGCCGTTGTTTCCCAGGATCGTCAAATACATGTGCATCCCTCGCTTTGGCAAAATTATATCACGTTCACCGCCCCGCGGCAAGCGTCAATCCACGCCTTGCGATCTGCCGTTTTCGCCGCCGGAATCGCCGCGGGAGCGCGTCTTCACCAATTCATAGCATGCGCGGGGCAAATCTTTACGGCATCTTAAGCGCTATGCGTGGTATACTGTATGCCGCCGGCGGAGAGCCGGCTGCAGGCATACCGACCAATTTCAAAAGGGAAAGTACAGGATTGGAGGAATCAAAATGCAGACCATGTATTTGGCTCTTGGCATTTTTCTTTTGACCTACGTGCTGATGCTCACGCTGCAAAAGTACCGCCCGACGATCGCGCTGTCGAGCGCGTTGCTTTTCATCGTGCTGGGTCTGTGCGGCGTGTTCGACTTCCGGCCGCTGGACGCGCTGGCCGCCGTTGACTACAACGTGCTTCTGATGATCGCCGGCACCATGGGCCTGGTGACGCTGTTTATCGACAGCCGCATGCCTGCCTATCTTGCCGAGCAACTCATCGTGCGCGTGCCCAATGTCAAATGGGCGGTGACGGTGCTGGCGCTGTTTGCCGGCGTAATCAGCGCTTTTGTCGATAACGTGGCCACGGTGCTGATGGTCGCCCCGGTGGGCCTGGCCATTTCCCGCAAGCTGAAGATCTCCCCGGTGCCGGTGCTGATCGCCATCGCCGTCTCCTCAAACCTTCAGGGCGCGGCGACCATGGTCGGCGATACGACCAGTATGTTGCTGGGCAGCTATGCGGGCATGAACTTCCTCGATTTCTTCTGGATGCAGGGCCGTCCGGGCATCTTCTGGGGCGTGGAACTGGGCGCGCTGGCCTCGATGGTCGCCCTGCTGGTGCTCTTCCGCAAGGATACGCAGAAGGTATCCGCCGCTGTGGAGACGAACGTGACGGACTATGTGCCCTCGGCGCTGATGATCGCTACCGTCGGCCTGCTCATCGTTGCTTCTTTCCTGCCGGAGCCGTCCGATCCGACGCTGCTCGCCATTTACAATCTGCGCAGCGGCCTGGTCTGCGTGGGACTGTGCCTCATCGGCATCGTGCGCGACTGCATCCGCAAGCATTCGGGCGGCACCTTCCTGCGCGTCCTCAAGGATCTGGACAAGGATACGCTCCTGCTCCTCTTCGGCCTGTTCATGGTCATCGAGGGCATCCGCGTGGCGGGCGTCATCGACGCGGCCGCGGATCTTTTCTACAATATCTCCGGCGACAACCCCTTCATGCTCTACACGTTGATCGTCTTTGCCTCGGTGGTGCTCTCGGCCTTCATCGACAACATCCCCTATGTGGCGACGATGCTGCCGGTGGTGGAGGGCATCGCGGCGCTGATGAACGGCGGCGCGGGCCTGCCGCCCTATGTGTTCTACTTCGGCCTGCTCACCGGCGCGACGCTCGGCGGCAACCTCACGCCCATCGGCGCCTCGGCCAATATCGCCGCCATTGGCATACTGCGCAAGAACGGCGAAACGGTCGGCCTGCGGGATTTCCTGCGCATCGGCGTACCCTTTACGCTGGCCGCCGTGCTCACGGGATATATCTACATCTGGATCGTCTGGGGAATTTGAACCTGCTGAAAAAGACCGCCGGCCCAACGCGGCCGGCGATCTTCAGAATACTGATCAAGCCCGCAACGCAAAATCGCCCTGAGACAGGAAAAATCAGGCGCGATTTTTGCATTCCGGTGGCGGAGCCGCCGCGCCCTGCGGGATCACCAGGTCCAGCCGCAAGTTTGCAACCTTGCGGCAAATTCGCATTCCGCGGTCGCATACGCCTATGGAAGCTTCTTTGACTTGCGTGCTTCCATGCTTCAACGCTCTGTCCCTCCGCCGCTCTGGCAGCATCAAAGCCCGCGTCCATGCGCGGGCTTTGCAAATATGCTATTCAACTTTTCACCGGGGTTCGCTTGCCTCATCCGGAAAAGATCATTTCCATACTTGGAAGGAGCAATCTCGTTTGGGTGTCCGAATGGATAAGTCTCCGAGTGAAAACCTCAACTTCAGTGCTCAGTTATGTATCCACAAACGGACGAGGCAAGCGATGTGTTCTGTTCCAACTTCTGGGTGGTACAACGGTATCGCCTCCTAAAGCCATTTTTGCTTCCGGACTTTCCTCCTGATTTCCGGATATTCTTTCGTATTCCTCCGAACGTCCGTGTCCGTTCTTTGACTTCGACGATCACTCACTACCTTCTGCCAACGATCTTCGCCACAGACTTTCTGCTTTCGGCCATGCTGTCTTGACATTTTGCCGCTCGGAAGTACTCGCATATCCATTCCCTGAAGATTTGGATTGCCGCTTCCTTTGCGGTTTCTTTCCGATCGACGTTCCTGCCTTTGACTGTCCTACGCTGGGCTGTCATTTGCTCCATCTGTTTCGATCAGAAATTCAACCTTGCATCTACCCTCAGACACTCTTTTTGCTTTGATCTTTTGGCGCGTTCAAACGGTGCGTTCTTTCTCTGCTTTTCCCTGGTTCCCGGATCTCTGGCGCTTGGCGTTGCTTTGATCTCTCATACAGGGGCAGTTTCCATATCACGTTTCATCAGGGCACCGCGGCTCATCTTCAACGGTCTTTCGAATTTTCTGTCTCTCGCACCATAGCCGTTCATCAAACCGTTCCTGCGGTTTTGCTACATTCGCAACTTTCGGCGATAAGGCGCTTCCAAGCTTCGATTCTCAGACATTCTTACCTTTTGAGCCTGCTTTTTCATTCTTGCGCCGCACTTGGGAGATTTTCTTCACCATCCGCGCCAGCCTTTGTCGTCTGCTTCCGTTATCTTTATAACGGTGCGTTCCTTCCTTTTGCTAACGTTGACAGGATCAAATCGTTCCTTCTGCGCTCCATTTCCTGGTCTTCGGGTCGGCCTTCTGCTTTCGGTCTTTGACGCTTCACCTCAGCTTTCCGGTATTGAGCTTCCGGAGGATTTCTCCCTTGCTCTGGCTGTATTGTAGCATGAAAGCGCGCGCATGTCAAGCGGATATTCCAAATAAATTCTAAATTCTCATAAAATATCCAATGCTTAGACTTTCATTATGTGCTGAAATGCTAAAAATAATTGAAAATTATGAATTGCTACGGCTTGTGAAGCTGCTTTTTCTCCTCGGCTTTGTCAAGGTTTGCCACAAATTGGTGCAGTATAATTGCGTTATAGAAAATAGGCATTGAAATTCCATAAATTATCATGTAAAATCAAGATAAGGAAAGGAGGGAAGACGATGCTGGAGCAACAAAAGACGTTTGGCGAAGCGCTCGCGGAATGGATGCGCGCAAGCGGCGTTTCTGCAAAGCGCCTCGCGGAGCGGACGGGATACAAGAGCAAGACCTCCATCGTGCGCATTCTTCGGGAAGAGGGCGTCCACGCCGGCCGGGAGCGGCTCCTTGAGCAACTGCGCAAACAGGATCTGCTTGATCCCGCGGCATACGCTTCGCTTGCGCAGGCGCTGGAGATCAGCCGCGCCGGCCCGACGCGGGCGCGGGGGCGAATGTGCCTGCGCCGCCTGCTCGTGGGCCGGCGCGCGTCGGAACTTTCGCCGTCGCTGACGCAGGCGTTGGAGCCGCTGCGCCAGGCGCGTTCCGCGCGCATCCTCTTGCTCAACGGCTGCCGCGTGGAACTCACGGAAGAACTGCGCCAGATCCTTCGCCAGCGGCCCGCGCATATCATGGAACACTACGTGAGCGTCGATTTTTCCTCGGAGCGGGCAATGGAGGCGCTCTGCGCCATACTCGCCATCGCCTGCGTTCCCGCCTACGCCTGCGCCATCCGCGAGATGCGGCCGAATGGACGCGAAGAATTGCTTGGCCAGGACATGCTCTGCTTTACTGCGCAGGACCGCGACGGCGTCAGCACCGATACGCTCGTGCTCTTTCCCGGTGGCGACGACAGCGCGCGGGTACATACGCAGCCGTCCTCCTTTGGCCTGTTTGACTTCCTGCGCCGCATTCTTGTAGAAGGGGATTTTCAACCGGCCGTCGGCGCGTACGCGACGCAGGAGGGCCCGGAATCCATCGTCGAGGCCATGCGCTTTTGCACGGAATTGGAGCGCGGTTGCAACGCGCGCACCGTCAAGCCGGATGTCTGCATCAACGAAGTGCCCGGCGCGGTTTTGTATGCCGCGCTGCGGGATGGAGGCGTGCTGCACCACTTTCCGGGCTGGACGGAGCGGCAAATGCGTGCGCAGTTGGAGGAGTTTTTCTACTACCACGATCAGCGCTTTCGCAGCGCCTTTGAAAGCGGGCGCATGCGCGGGCGGATCGTGTCGCCGCGCTCGCTGCGGCGCTTTGTCCTCACCGGGCGTTTCGACTCGCCATTTTCCGCCATCCGCTCTTTCACCGTTGCGGAGCGCGTCGCCATTCTCGAGAACTTCGCGCGGCGCATGCAGCACGGCGGCGGCTGCCCCCTGTGCTTCTGGAACGACGCGGACGATCTGACCATGGAGATCCATTGCTTTGAAAATGTCGGCATCATCGCCTTTCCGGCGCGTGAGGCCGGCGGGCTGAACGTCAATTTTCAAACCTCGATTCTGCGCCATCCGCGCATGGCGGCGCTCTTCCAGGAGTGCTTTGACGATGATCTGATGCGCAACTGCGCCGTTTCGCCGTCGGAGAGCCTGCTCTATTTGCGGAGCCTGCTCGACGAACTGCGCGCCGCCCCATAGACGGCTTTCGCAACATCCCAGGTCGGCAGAAGGGCCGCAAACGCAAAGAACGCCTTCAGCGCCATGGCTGTAAAGGCGTTCTTTGCTTGCAACGTATGAAAGCGGAAGGAAAGGCGGGCCTTTACGCGGGCGCGCCCTCCTGCGCCTGCAACACCTCCGCCAGCTTTCCCGTGGGCTCGACGCCCGTCGCCTCGCGGATGGCGGTAAACATCTCGCGAAGCTGCGCGGGCTTGTAAATGGCGGCGTTCATGCGGCAATTCCGGCCGTCCTGCATGATGAAGGCAACTTCATGGACGGGGAAGAGGCGCGCGTCGGTCTTCGCGCCGCTCTTGTCCTCCGGGCGCAGACCGAATTCCTCCGCGTAGCCATACTTGGCCAGTTGCTTGAGTTCGAACTTGCGGCGGATGAGCACATTGTCGCTGCCGCCCTGCCGAAATACGAACGAAGCGCGCTTCTCGCCCTCCTTGGGATAGACCACCGCCGGGCGCACGATGCGCATCGCGGTAGGCGAAAGTTCGACCACCGTCTGCCGGTAGTGGTTGCCATAGATGACGGCGAAAGGAACGAGGATCAGCGTCCACATGTCCAACATGCTGGTGGCGGAGTTTTGCGTTTGCGCGCCCTGCCGCAGCATCATGGCGATCAGCGTCCAGATGCCTTGAAGGATGACGGCGATCACGATCACATAGACGAGTATATATCCGGCGTTCAACGGTCGATATTTCTTCATGCTCGAACTCCTTTGGTGCGTTTGATGTCCTTTCTATTATAACGCATCGAAGTCCGGGAAGCAAGGGCAAAAACGCGTTGGATCAGAGAAACTCGCGCATCTGCGTGGAGAGGGATTCTTCAAGGGCGATCAGGCGCTTGGCGATCTCCTTGGACGATTCGTCCGCGGCCACATATTTGCCCAGATAGCCGCGCAGGGAGGCGACGCCCATATCGCAACCGCCGGCAATGAGATTGGCGGCCGTGGGGTCGGAAGGTGAGAACGTCAACTCAGCCGAGGTCTTCAACCAGGCCATGCCGCGCGCCATGGGGTTGGGCGCTTTCCCCTCGTCGCCGAAGCGTTCCAGCACCGCGCGGATCTCCGCGCCGAGCGCTTCGTGTTCTTTTTTGCTGGCGTCCAGACGGATGGCAAGTTCGTCCGACGGCGCGCGGGCGAGGACGTCGCCGATGGACGATACGCCCATGCGCACGCCGGCGTCGCATTCGCGTAAAAGCCGGATGGTGTCTGCGTGTATCATCGTTTCCACTCCTCTTTTTCAAGTATGCCCGGTGGCGCCCCTTTCGGATTATATATCCTTCTGGGATTTTCTGGCCGCATGAGACGATTTGACGGAAAAGTGTAAAAGTTATCTTGAAATTAAACATATCTTATCCAATGCTGTCAAAATCTTGTTGACCGACAAACGAAAATAGGGTATAATGTCACCGTGTACTTGGGGCGTTTTATATCAGTCGGCTGAAAAGCCCATAGTATGGACGCTTCCGGAACGGCCCGGCGCGCGCCGCACAGCGCCCGACGGGAAGAGGATCGGATCAAAGGTGCCGCTGTGTTCGCGCAAAGGCGAAGCGCGGCCGCATCCGATAGGGATGAGGGATGGAAAAGTGCGCTGAATGCGCATATTCAAGCCATTTTTTGCGGCGGGATGGAGAAACACGGGTTGCGCGCCTTGGCAAACAGCAAAGGCGCAAGGCCGCTTCCGTGGCCCGGCTGGTTGAGCCAGCGAAAAGGCCATGGGCTCTATTTCCCGGATGCGTCTTTCAATGTTCCATCTCCCATCTGTTCTTCTTCGCGTTCTGCGCCGTTCCCGGGGCCGTGCGCGTCTTTCTTGTATAATGAAGGAAATGGCGTTTGTGGTGACGGCGGGCGGCAGCAAGTGATTTTGTGCGCGGGCGGCGCATGCTCGCGAAACGACAATCGATCACGCAGAAATGCGTAGCGCATGGAGGCATGGAGAAAAGATGAAAACGAAGCGCAATCTGGCCGGTTTTTTCCGCACATTGACGCTCATGGCGCTCTGTCTTGCGCTGCTGTGCAGCGGCGCTCTGGCGGGCACGGTGCGCGGCGATCTCTCCAATCGCTTTGAAGAACCGCCGACGCTGGAGAAGGACGGCCAGACCTATCAGTACCGCCACGGGCTGGAAACGATCCTCTTCATGGGCATCGACACGCGCCTGCAATACGACGACGTGCGCGCGGGCTTCCGCAGCGGCGGCCAGAGCGACTTCCTTCTGCTGCTGGTCATCGATAAGGAAAATGAGACGATCACGCCCATCCACATCAACCGCGACGTGATGACCGAGATCACCGTCCTTGGCGTGCTGGGGGAGGAAGCGGGCACCATCACGACGCAGCTGTGCCTCTCCCATGGCTTTGGCGACGGCAAGGAGCAGAGTTGCGAATACACCTGCGACGCGGTCAGAAACCTCTTCCTGGGCATCGATATCGACTATTACGTGTCCATGAACATGGACGCGATCTCTGAACTCAACGACTTCATGGGCGGCGTCACCGTGACGCTCAATGAAGATCTTACCGCCTATGATCCGACCATGACCGCTGGCACGACGATGACGCTGCACGGCATGCAGGCGGAGTACTTTGTCCGCCAGCGCTACTACATCGGCGACGGCAGCAACATGGGCCGCATGGAGCGCCAGCGCCAGTACATGACGGAACTGGCCAAGCTGGTTTACGCGCGCCTTGAAGAAAGCGCGGACTTCATCGGCGAACTCTTTGACGAATTGGAGCCGATGCTGGTGACGGATATGGCGCGCGGCGCGATGATCAATACCGCATGGAATGCGCGCGACTACGCGCTCAATCACACCCGCACGCTGGAAGGCGAAAATGTCGTCGGCCCGGACAACCACATGGAATTCCACGCCGACGAGGCGGCTCTCAAGGATCTCGTCATCGAGGTCTTCTACGAGCCGGCTGAATAAGCCCGGAACGCCGTTTACGGTGTTTTGCTATATTGACTCAGGGGATTCGCGTCGCGCTTGCAATCGCAAACTTTGCGCGCGCGGAAAGGAGGAGTTGGATTATCATGAGCAAAAAGTTGATTAGCCTGGTTCTTGCCCTGGTTCTTGTTCTGACGGTTGGTTCTGCGTTCGCTGTCGAAAGCAGCCCGAGCACCAATCCCAGCCCGAGCACCAGCAGTCCGAGCACCAGCAGCCCGAGCACCAGCCCCAGCACCAATCCCAGCGCTACGCTGATGACGAATGGTACGATCGTTGGTGTCCTCTCTTCGCTGGGCGTCGAACTGCCCGCTGATTTCCTCGCGACCGTTCCGCAGCCCGCGGATGCCACGGAGGAAGAAGTTGCCGCCGCCCAGGAGATCCTGGAGGCCGTCAACGCTTTCGTCGTCGCCAATGGCCTGCCGGTTGTCGAGTACTTCGGCATGGATGTTCAGACTGCCATCACGGAGAAGCTGCCGCTGAACGTGGCCGCGGATGATCTCGTTCTGCGCGAGTTCTTCGCCCTGCCGCTCAACGCCATGGCTGCCGCCTATGATCCCGCCTACGGTGACATCATCGTTCAGATGGAGTTCCCGGTGGACTTCGAGGAAGGCGACGTTGTCGTGCCCGTGCTCGGCATTCTCGATCCTGCGACCGACGTGGTCACCTGGATCGCTCTGGATGCAGTTGTTAATGCTGATGGTTTCGTAGAGATCACCTTCACCGAGGACGTGTTTGCTCAGATTGCGGCGGACAGCATCACCATGCTGGCCATCCTCGCCTGATCCACAGAGCCCGAACGCTCTGGGCAGGGCGCGGGAATTCACGCGCCCTGCCGCACGTACCCATGTTGAATTGATCTTGATCGAACCTGAGTCAATCATAACAAATCCGGAGCAGTTTCCGGGGCGCAGGGTCTGGCGGGCTATCCGCCCGCCGGCCTGGCGTTGATCACATACATAGATCCCACAGTTTATCAGACCGGAGGAAGATCCATGGCGGATACAGAAAAAAGGCGCCGACACGCTTCCCGAACGCTGGAAGCGGGCAATGCGGCGGAAATCGAGCAACAGGAAAACGAGCTGGATCTGCTTGAGTTGTTCTATTATCTACTCGAGCATTGGAAGCAGCTGGTCGCCGCCGCGGTCGCCTGCGGAGTCATCATGGCGCTGATCTCCCTCTTTATCCTCACGCCGAAGTACGAAGCGACGGCCAAGCTTTACGTCATGTCGCGCACCGATTCGGCCATCAACATTTCCGATCTGCAGATCGGTTCTTACCTGACCTCTGACTATCAGGAGGTCTTTAAGACCTGGGAAGTCCACGAGCAGGTTTTGCAGAATCTCGGCCTTGATTATGATTACGAGCAACTCGAGGAGATGCTCACCGTCACCAATCCTGCAGACACGCGCATACTGGAGATCACCGTGAATTCCGCCGATCCTGAGGAAGCGACGGTGATGGCCAACGAGTACGCCGATGTCGCCCGCAATTACATCTACGAGGTGATGGGCACGGACGAGCCGAGCCTGTTCTCCGTGGCGCTCCAGCCGACAGAGCCTGTGAGCCCGAGAAAGACGCTCAATACCGTGCTGGGCGCTCTGGTCGGTGCCCTTGTCATGGCGGCGATTCTGGTCGTGCGCTTTATCATGGATGACAAGATCAAAACTTCCGAAGACATCACCAAGTATCTTGGCATACCCACGCTGGCCATCGTTCCGGCGATCGGGTCGCAGAAGAAGGCTGCTGCGAGGCCCAGAGAAAGGCAGGGACGATGATCCATGAATAAGATCGAATTTGCCCGCTTCGCTGAGTTGGATTATACCGGCGACGAAGCGCTGAATACACTGTGCACCAACCTCACCTTTGCCGGCGACGGCGTCCGCAAGATCATGATGACCAGCTGCCATGCCTCGGAAGGCAAGAGTTTCATCACCATGAACATGATGCGTACGTTCGCTCGCCTGGGCAAGCGCGTCGTGCTGGTCGATGCCGATCTGCGCCGCAGCATGCTCCTGACCCGCTACGGCGGCCGCGTGCCCAAGGGCGTGCAGTTCGGCCTCGCGCACTATCTGGCGGGCATGTGCTCGGCGGAAGATGTGCTCTATGAGACGAGCGTTCCCGGCGCCTATATGGTTCCCGTGGGCCGCGAAGTCAACAACTCCCTCTCGCTTCTGACCACCCGCAAACTCTCGCAGCTGCTCGACTGGCTGAGCACGAAGTTTGATTTCGTGTTGGTGGACGCCCCGCCCGTCGGCATGATCATCGACGCGGCGGAGATCGCCAAATCCTGCGATGGCGTGCTCTTCGTCATCACCTACAACACCATCAGCCGCCGCGAGATGCAGGAAGCCAAGCTGCAGATCGAGCGCACGGGCTGCAAGATACTCGGCGCGGTGCTCAACAACGTCAGTTTTGACACCTACACCAGCAAGAAGTACTACTATAAGTCGTACTACAACACCCACTACGAGTCCGACTACTATCAGCGTACGCCGTCCAAATCTGGCAGCAAAAGCGGCGCGCGCTCGTCGGCTCCCGCAAAGAAAACGCGATGATGCGAGGCTTTACGGACATCCATCACCATTTGCTCTATGGCGTCGACGACGGCGCGCAGAGCCTGCAAATGTCGCTGAAAATGGCGCAGAGGGCTTACCGCGGCGGCACGCGAACGATCATCGCTACCCCGCATGTCACGCCTGGCGTCGAGCAGATCGACGAAGAGAAGTTTCATAAGCGTCTTGAAGAGATCCATGCCGCCTGCCGTCAGGCAGGCATGGATCTGCGCTTGCTTCTTGGCGCGGAGATACTCTATACGGACATGACCTGCCGCCTTTTGTCCGAAGGCCGCGTGCCGACGCTCGCCGGCACGGAATATGTGCTGGTGGAGTTCATGCCCGGCGTGCGCTACGACGCCCTGTATAAGGCGCTTGAAGGCATACTGCGAGCGGGCTTTTTGCCGGTCGTAGCCCATGTCGAGCGCTACGCCTGCCTTGCTTCTTCGCCGCGGCGCGCTGCGATGCTCAAGGATGAACTCGAAGGCGTGCTTTTCCAGATGAACAATTCCACCATCCTCGGCGGCAGGGGCTTTTTCAGCGACCTGCACACCCGCCGCATGTTGGAGGAAAGTCTCATTGACATCACGGCTTCAGACGCCCACAATCTCCGCGAGCGTCCTACGCGCATGCATGAGGCTTACGCAAAGCTGAAAGAGGATTATGACGATATCTACGCCGCGAATCTGACGGGCATGAGCCAGAACGACGAATTCTGGAAAGCGATCGCCTCCGCCCGATAGCGCGGCCCTCCGCACTCTGCCCAGACGCTTTGCAGGAAGGTCTGGGCTTGCGATATTTTGGCCGGGGTACGCTGCGTTTGCTGGAACATGAAGGAAATAACGCCGGGGCGTCGAATATACTTTTGCATATGGATGGATCGAGCGATCCTGAGAGGAGTTTTTTATGTGCGGAATCGTAGGTTATACCGGCGCGAAACAGGCGGCGCCGATTTTGCTTTCGGGTCTTGCGAAGTTGGAATACCGCGGCTATGACTCGGCGGGCGTGGTGGTGCGCTCCGGCGAGAACGCGCCGGAGGTGGTCAAGGCCAAGGGCCGCCTGCGCGTGCTGGAGGAAAAGACCAACAACGGCCAGGCGCTCATGGGCACATGCGGCGTGGGGCACACGCGTTGGGCGACGCACGGCGAGCCGAGTGAAGTCAACGCCCACCCGCACTGCAGCGACGATATGAACGTGGTCGGCGTGCACAACGGCATCATCGAGAACTATCAGGAACTGAAGGAAAAGATGATCCGCAAGGGCTACAGCTTCTATTCGCAGACGGATACAGAGGTGCTGATCAAGACCGTCGATTATTATTACCGGAAATACAAGATGGGTCCCATCGACGCGCTGGCCAAGACGATGGTGCGCGTGCGCGGCTCTTACGCACTGGCGGTGATGTTCAAGGATTATCCGGGGCAGATCTACGCGGCGCGCAAGGACAGCCCGATGATCATCGGCGTGGGCGAGGGGGAGACATACCTGGCCTCGGACGTGCCGGCGATCCTGCAATACTGCCGCAGCGTCTATTACATCGGCAATCTGGAGATGGCGAAGTTGACGCCTGGCGAGGCGGTGTTTTACAACATCGACGGCGACGTCATCGAAAAGCCGCTGACGGAGATCACCTGGGACGCGGAGGCGGCGGAAAAGGGCGGCTACGAGCACTTCATGCTCAAGGAGATCCACGAGCAGCCGCGGGCGGTGCGGGACACGCTGAATTCCGCGATCCACGATGGAGCAATCGACCTTTCCCCGGCGGGGCTGACGGATGAAGTGATGCGCGGCGTGCGCCAGATGCACATCGTGGCCTGCGGTTCGGCGTACCACGTGGGAATGGCGGCGAAATACGTCATCGAGGATCTGGCGCGGCTGCCTGTGCAGGTAGACCTGGCCTCGGAGTTCCGCTATCGCAGGCCGCTTTTGAAGGAAGACGAATTGGTGGTGATCATCAGCCAGTCGGGCGAGACGGCGGATACGCTGGCGGCGCTGCGGGAGGCAAAAGCGCAGGGCGTGCCGGTATTTGCGATCGTCAACGTGGTGGGGAGCACCATCGCGCGCGAGGCGGACAACGTGTTTTACACGCTGGCGGGGCCGGAGATCGCCGTGGCGACGACCAAGGCGTACTCGACGCAGCTGGTGGCGTGCTACCTGCTGGCGGTGCAGTTTGCCAGGACGCGGGGGACGATTGATGAGAAGCGTTACGCGGGCCTGATCGCGGAACTTGAAACGCTGCCGGAGAAGATCGAACGCGTGCTGGAGGACAAGGAACGCCTGCAGTGGTTCGCGGCGAAGTACGCGGGGGCGCACGACGTGTTCTTCCTCGGGCGCGGGCTGGACTATGCCATCGCGCTGGAAGGCAGCCTGAAGATGAAGGAAGTCAGCTATATCCACTCGGAGGCGTACGCGGCGGGCGAACTGAAGCATGGAACGATCAGCCTGATCGAGCAAGGGACGCTGGTGATCTCGCTGGCGACGCAGCCGGCGCTGTACGAAAAGATGATCAGCAACATGGTGGAGGTCAAGGCGCGGGGCGGGTACCTGATGGGCCTGACCAGCTTCGGGCATTACAGCATGGAGGACACGGCGGACTTCA
>CAMMGP010000003.1 GCA_946496415.1 uncultured Clostridia bacterium
TCCATGTAAGCTCCCTTGGATGCAAGTTTGCTTCCTTGGCTTGCGGGCTTTCTCAACGCTCTGCCAGTCTGTTGACTTTGTCAACATCCTGCGGCGCGGACAGCATTTTCGCTGTCCGCGCCGGTTTTCCTGCGCAAAAGCCGCAAACCGCCTCATGCGTTCGGGAACTTCTGAAGAAAGTGCCGCAAGGCGGGATTCTCGTTGTCCCCGCGCCAGGCGATGAGGATTTCCTCCGTCTCTTCCTTGCCGGAAAGGGGGACGAACACGACGTTCTCCGTGCCGATGTCCCAGGGATGGGAGTATTCCGGCACGATGGAAATGCCCTCTTCCGCCGCCACCATCATCAGTATGCTCTCCATGTCGTTTGAGCGCAGTATGATATTGGGCTGATAGCCCGCCCGCTGATAGAGGCTGATATAGAAGGCGTCGCCGAAGGAATTGCCGGTGCCCGAGGGAGACATGTAGAGTATGTTTTCCTGCTTGAGTTCTCTACGGGTGAGTTCGCTTCGCCGGGCGAGCGGATGATCCGCGTAAAGCGCGACGCAAAGCGGCACATGTTCCACCACCCGCAGCTGAACCGCTTCTTCCTCGCGTATATTGGTGCTGTCCCATGTGAAGATGACGTCGTATTCCCCGTTGATCAGTCCGGAAGCCAGCATGTCGGTATCGCAGCGATAGCAGGAGATGAGCACGTTGGGGTACTCCTGATGAAAGCCGCGCAGATGTTTGGGAAGGTCGCTGTGCTCGTAGCCCTTCGTGTACCCCAGGCGCAGTTCGCCCTCCAGTCCGGTCGAGGCTTCGCGGATGCGCGTCAGCGCCATGTCCATACGCCCGAGAATCTCACGGGCCTCCTTGAGAAACACCTTTCCCTCGGGCGTCAGGGAAACGGGCCGGCTGTTGCGGTCGAACAGCTTTGCCCCGACGTTTTCCTCGAGCGCGCGTATCTGCTGGGTGATCGCCGTCTGCGAAATGTACTGGAGCATGGCCGCTTTGGTAAAACTCCCCGTGTCCGCGACGGATACGAAATAACGCAGCTGGTTCAGGTTCATAGGAGCGCACCTGCACATTCCATAAGTTTATCTTATTATAGTATGCAAATGTTGAATTTGCAATCCCCTTCTGAAAGATGTATAATAACCGTGCCTTGGATAAGGCCGGCGCGGAAAGCCTTTTTCGCGTTGAAGTTCGCATAGCGTGAAATGCGTTTGAGCAGAAAGAGTAGCTGAGAGAAAATCTTCAGAGAGGCGCCGGTGGCTGCGAGGCGTCGTAATATCTCAGGGAAGTTCATTCTGCGAGCGGTGTGTTGAAATCACAGTAGGCACAACGGGTGCGACCGTTACATCGCCAGGACTTTTCAGCCCATGGCCGGGAGCGGATCTCTTCCGCGATGGGTGCGAAGCCCAATGAGGCATGTGCCGCAAGGCAGATGCGAAACAGTGTGGTAACACGAGCGATTCGTCCCTGTATTTGCATGCGGGGATTTTTTTCTTGCCTTTCTCATCCTTCGCGGATGGAGAAATAGATACTTTGCTGGAGGTCAGGACTATGAAAAAGACGATCACTTTGCTGATGACCATCGCGCTCACGCTCGCCCTGTGCTGCGGAGCCTTTGCGGAAAGCTACTCCGTCGGCGTCTGCCAGCTGATGGTACATGATTCGCTGGATCAGGCCACGCAGGGTTTTGTCGACGCGCTGACGGAAAAGATGGAAGAAGCCGGCAATACGGTGGATATCGACACCCAGGTCGCGGGCGACGCCAGCCTTTGCACCACCGTGGTCAACGCTTTCAACGCCAAGCGCGTTGATCTGATCATGGCGAACGGCACGCCCGCGCTGCTGGCCGCCGCCAACATGACCACGGAGATCCCGATCCTGGGCACCTCCGTCACGGACTATGACGACACCTTCGCCGGCAACATCCCCGCCAATGTGAGCGGCACGTCGGACGCCGTCCCCTTCGCGGAGCAGGCGCAGATGATGATCGACACGCTGGGCCTCGTCGAGGGCGATCAGGTGGGCGTGCTCTACTGCACCAACGAGTCCAACTCCCTGATTCAGTATGAGGCCGTCAAGGCGCTGTTCGAAGAAAAGGGTATCGTTGTCAAGGCCTATACATTCTCTGAAACGACAGAACTGCAGGCCGTGACCACTTCCATGGCCAACGAGTGCAAGGCCGTGTACATCCCCTCCGATAACACCGTCGCCGCCAACGATACCATCGTCGGCACCATCTGCAACGAGCAGAACGTCCCCATTTACACCAGCTATGGCGGGGCCATCTGCTACGCCAGTCTGGCCATCGACTACTACCAGCTCGGCTACGAGACCGGCCTGATGGCGGCGGACATCCTCCTCAACGGTGCATCTCCCGCGGACATCGAGATCATGACCTTGACGCCCGCCGTCACCTACAACGAGGAACTCTGCGCGCAGCTGGGCATCGAAGTGCCCGCCAACTGAGCCGCGAAAGAAAACTGAGATTGGAAGAAATACGATATGGCTTTCCTCTACGCGCTGCCTGGCGCCATCGCGGAAGGGCTGATTTGGGGCCTGATGGGCATTGGCGTCTACATTTCCTATAAGATACTGGACATTGCGGATCTGACGGTCGACGGCTCGATCTGTACGGGGGCCTGCGTCTGTGCGGTATTGCTGGGAAGCGGCGTGCCCGTGTGGGTCAGCGTGCTCGCGGCGTTTGTCGCGGGCGCGCTGGCCGGTATGGTCACCGGCCTTCTCCACACCGCGCTGGGCATTCCTTCCATTCTGGCCGGCATACTCACGCAGCTCATGCTCTACTCGGTGAACCTGTTCATTCTCGGCGGCAAGTCTCTGGTCGCGGTCGATCCGCGGGCCAACGCCCTGTGGGTACACATGAGCGACAACCCTTCCTCCATCCTGGCGATGCTGATCCTGGTCACGGTGGTCATCCTCTGCCTGTGGCAGTTCTTCTACACGGAGATCGGCCTCACGCTCAAGTCCACGGGCGACAATCCCGACATGAGCCGGGCGCAGGGCGTCAACGTCAAGCGCAATCAGGTCGTTGGCCTCGCCATCGCCAACGCCATCGTCGCCCTCGCCGGGGCGATGCTCGCGCAGTACAAGGGTTCGGCCAACATCAACGACGGCCGCGGGGCCATCGTCATCGGCCTTGCCGCCATCTTTATCGGCCTGTCCGTGTCCCTGAAGATCAAGCCCAACTTCGTGGTCAGCCTCATCGGCGTGCTGGGCGGCGGCATTATTTACTACATCGTCTACAACCTGGTCATCCTCATGGGACTGAAGACGGACTATCTGAAGATGCTCTCCGCCATCATCGTTACCGTCTTCCTCGCGGTGCCGTACTTAAAGGGCGAGTACTTTACCCGGCGCAAGTCCCTGCGGCCGCAGGATATGGCGAATGGAGGTGGGGAAGGTGCTTAAGATCACGAACCTGCAAAAGACGTTCAACGCCGGCACCGTCAACGCCAAGACGGCGCTCAATGGCCTTGATCTGGAGATCAAGGACGGCGAATTCGTCACCGTCATCGGCGGCAACGGCGCGGGCAAGTCCACCTTGCTCAACGCCATCGCCGGCGTGTGGAAGCCGGATTTTGGCTCCATCGAGATCGACGGTGTGGACGTGACGCGCATGCCGGAATACAAGCGCGCCAAATTTCTCGGCAGGGTCTTCCAGGACCCCATGAAGGGCACCTCACCCGATATGGAGATCGCTGAAAACCTCGCCATCGCCTCCAGGCGCGGCGAAAAGCGCCGCTTTGTGCGCGGCGTCAAAAGGTCGGATCGCGAAAAGTACCGCCAACTGCTCGCCACGCTGGAACTCGGTCTGGAAGACCGCCTCTCCACCAAGGTCGGCCTGCTCTCCGGCGGCCAGAGGCAGGCCATCACGCTGCTGATGGCGACGATGAACCGCCCCAAGCTGCTGCTCCTTGACGAGCACACGGCGGCGCTCGACCCCAAGACGGCGGCCAAGGTGCTGGAACTGACGGATCAAATCGTCGAGAAGAACCATCTGACGACGCTGATGATCACCCACAACATGCGCGACGCCATCACCCACGGCAATCGCCTCATTATGATGTACGAGGGCAATATACTCATCGACGTCTCCGGGGAAGAGAAAAGAAATCTCACCGTCGAACATCTGCTCAGCCTGTTTACGCAGGCCAGCGGAGGCGGCGTCGTCAACGACCGCCTTGTCCTGAACTGAAGCGTGTATCAGCAAAACCGCGGATCAAGGAAAAACCTTCCACGATCCGCGGCTTTTTCTGCGCGCTGTCGCCGCCTGCAACTTGTGGAAAAGCGGCGCTCGAGTATCGCCGCGCGCGGCCCGTTCCATGTCTCCTGGCCCATGCAACTTTCCTCTGCAATAAGATTTTCCACGCTTTTCACAAAAGAAGAGCGCACATTTTCAAATTTGGCACATCCATTTTAAGTTCAGACATTGACTTTGCCCGTCGGTGCGGTAAAATATAATCAATAATATGGTAAAAACCATGTTGGGGGGCGCCGCCATGTCTGAATACCTGTTGGAAATGAAGAATATCACCAAGATATTCCCTGGCGTCAAGGCTCTGGACAGCGTGCAGTTCAACCTGCGCGCCGGAGAGATACACGCCCTCGTCGGCGAGAACGGCGCGGGCAAGTCCACGTTCATCAAGACGCTGACCGGCGTGCATCAGCCGGACGGCGGCGAGATCATTCTCGAGGGCCAAAAGGTGGTCATGAGCGACCCCATCGTCGCCCAGAAGTATGGCATCGCCGCCATCTACCAGCACGCGGCTTCCTATCCGGATCTGTCCGTGGCGGAGAATATATTCATCGGCCACGAGTTTAAGCGCGGCCCGTTCATCAACTGGGCGCGCGCCAACCGGGAGGCAAAAAAACTGCTCGACGCCGTGGGCGCGGATTTCAGCCCCACGACGCCGGTGGGCTCTCTCTCCGTCGCCCAACAGCAGTTGGTCGAGATCGCCAAGGCGCTGTCCATGAACGCGAAGATACTCATCATGGACGAGCCCACCGCCGCTCTGTCCAAACGCGAGAGCGAAGACCTTTATGACATCTCCCGCAAACTGCGCGCGCAGGGCACGGCCATCATCCTCATTTCCCACCGCTTTGAAGACATCTTTGGCCTCGCCGACCGCGTCACGGTTTTCCGCGACGCCAAGTATATCGGCACCTGGGATCTTGAAGAGGTGGACGAGCCGATGCTCGTGCACCACATGGTCGGGCGCGAGATCACCCAGCTGTTCCCCAAGAAGCAGATCGAGCGCGGCAAGGAACTGCTCAGGATCGACAAACTCTCGCGCATGGGCTACTATCACGATGTGAGCATGACCGTGCACGCCGGCGAGATCGTCGGCCTGACCGGTCTGGTCGGCGCCGGGCGCACGGAGGTCGTGGAATCCGTGTTCGGCATCACGAAGGCGGATTCGGGCGATGTCTATTTCGACGGCAGGAAGATCGACGATATCACGCCCGACAAGGCGATGGCAATCGGCATCGGCCTTTTGCCGGAGGACCGGCAGAAGCAGGGCCTGCTGCTGGATTGGTCCATCAATCGCAACATCTCTCTTTCCGTGCTTTCCAAATGTCAAAACGGCCCGGTGCTCCAAAAGAAGAAGGAGTATGAGATCTCAGAGCGCCTCAAGCAGCTTCTGGCGATCAAGGCGCCGACAACCGACACGCTCACCAGCGCGCTCTCCGGCGGCAACCAGCAAAAAGTGGTCGTGGGCAAACAGCTGGCCGCCGATCCCAAACTGATCATACTCGACGAGCCGACCAAGGGCGTCGATGTGGGCAGCAAGGCGGCCATCTACGAGATCATGAACGATCTTGCCGCGCAGGGCATGGGCATTTTGATGATCTCTTCGGAGATGCCGGAAGTGATGAACATGTCCGACCGCATCTACGTGATGAGCGAAGGAAGGATCACGGCGGAGTTTGAACCGGCAGGCCTGACGCAGGACGTGATCCTCAACGCCGCCATGCCCAAGAGCAAAGCATGATAGGGGGGAACGATATGCAGGAGAAGAGAAAGGGCAGACCCCTGTACGCGCTGCTGATCGAGCATCGCGAGATCCCGCTGCTGGCGGTGCTGGTGTTGCTGCTCATACTGGTCAGCATCCGCGTTCCGGGGTATTTGGGCGCCAATTACATGAACATCCTCAAGGGCGGTTCCATCAACATGGTCATGGCCGCGGGGATGCTGTGCGTCCTGCTGGTCGGTTCCATCGATATCTCCGTCACGGCCATCCTCGCCTTTGCCGGCGCTGTGTGCGGCAAGTTGATGGGCATGGGCGTGATCCAGTCCACGTGGATGATGTTCGCGCTGGGCATACTCATCGGCGCGGTCATTGGCGCGGTCAACGGCGTTTTGATGAGCTACGGCAAGGTCATCGCCATCATCGTCACGCTGGGCACAAGCTACATCGTGCGCGCCCTCATCCCCATGGAATGGCTGCTGGGCATGAACAAGGTCACGCCCACGGAACTGACGCAGGGCTTTAAGGACAGCATGGTCACCAACACGTTCCTCGGCCTTCCCTTCCTGGTATGGACGGCGATCATCGTCACCGTGCTGGTGGGTCTGTTCCTCAAGTACGCGCGCACGGGCCGCAACCTTTACGCGGTCGGTTCCAACGCTGAGGCCGCGCAGGTTCGCGGCGTGCCCATCGACCGCATCAAGGTGCTGGCGCATGTGATCTGCGGCGCCACCGCCGGCCTGGCGGGCGTGATGTGGCTCGGCTATTACTGGGCGATCGAGAAGGGTTCGGCCAACGGCAACGAGATGTTCACCATCGCGGCCTGCGTGCTGGGCGGCGTCTCGGTCACGGGCGGCTATGGCAAGATCACGGGCGTGGTCATCGGCGCGCTGATGATCGCCACCATCGACAGCGCCATTCCGCAGCTGCAACTGGGGAATTCCATGATCACCGAGTTCATCAAGGGCATCCTGCTGCTGTTTGCGATCCTGCTCAACGTCATTCTGCAACGCATCGCCGACAAGCAGGCTCTGGCGAGGAGGGGTATCTGATGAAGAAAAACAAACTCGTCTCCCTCTTGACCCGCTGGGAAGTCTTTCTGCTTGTGCTGCTGGCGCTGATGTGCCTTGTGTTCAATTTGCAGGACGCCGCGCGCGTGGCCTCCGGCGAAGCCCGGCGAGATGTGTTCAACGTGGCCAACGTCGTGCGCTCCATGCGCCCCTACATGCTCTACAGCTTTATGACGCTGGGCATGATGCTCATCCTCGCCATGGGCGATATGGACATCTCCGTCGGCGCGGCGGCCACGTTCAGCGTGGTCGTGCTGGGCGTCACCTACAACGCCCTCACCACCGCGGGCCTGCTTGGCCTGCCGGCGCTGATCCTCTCCCTGGCGGCCTGCCTGCTGGTCGGCGCGCTGTGCGGCGCGCTCAACGGCTTTCTCGTCACGCGCTTTAAAGAACTGTTCCCGATGATCATCACGCTGGCGACCCAGCTGTTCTTCCGCGGCTTTTCCTACCTGCTCATCGGCGGACAGACGCTGACCTTTGACGACGAAACTTTCGATCTGCTCAAGGAACTCAACAGCCTCGTCGATATGTTCGGCATCAAGGTGCCGGTCATGCTGCCGATCTTCCTGGCGGTCGCGCTGGTGTTCTACTTCTGGCTGCATCTGACCGGCAATGGCCGCAAGATATTCGCCATCGGCACCAACGCCATCGCCACGCAGTATTCCGGCGTGCGCGTGGATCTGATCAAGTTCTGGTGCTTCGTCATCGCCGGACTGATGAGCGCGGTGACGGGCGTGTTCTTCGTCGGCGCCACCTCTTCGTCCATCAAGGCAGACATCATGGACGGCTACCACATGTACGCCATCGCCGCGGCCATACTCGGCGGCTTCTCCACAGACGGCGGCAAGGGCAGCGTCATCGGCGTGATCCTCTCCCTGATCATCTTCGCCGTGATGAAGATCGGCCTGGGCACGCTCTTTGGCTTCGCGGACAGCGCGGTCAACCTTTCCGTCGGCATCATCCTCATCCTCAGCGTGCTTTTGCCGAACATGGTCAACAAACTGCGGGACGATCTGCGCGTGCGCAAGCGCCGCGCGGAGGTTTCCAAGGCCGCGTAAGGCTCCAATTCGTACATTTTGTCCCCACGGGGCAAAGAATAAAAGGAGGGTATATCCATGAAGAAATTCCTTTCTCTGGTGCTGGTCGCGCTGCTCGTGCTGGCGCTGACCCCCGCGTTCGCGGAAGGCGACTCCATCTACATCGGCGTCGTTTACAAGCAGTCCGGCAACCCCTACTTCCAGGCGGCTGTCACCGGTTTTGAGCAGGCCGCGGCCGAACTCGGCTTCGAGTTTGACCATGACGGCCCCGACGACGGCTCCTCCGACGGTCAGATCCGCATCATCGAGAACTACATCGCGCAGGGCGTGGACGCGCTGTGCGTGTCCGCCAATGACCCCGCCGCGCTGGTCGATGTGCTGCAGGAGGCCATGGAAGAGGGCATCTACGTCATTTCCTGGGATGCTCCCGTGAACGCCGAAGGCCGCACGCTGGATGTGGAGCCCGCCTCCGCCCAGACCATCGCCCTGACCATGCTCGAGTCCATGGCCGAGTCCATCGACTATGAAGGCCAGGTGGCCATCGTCTCCGCCGCCGCGACCATGCCGAACCAGAACCTCTGGATCAGCTTCATCGAGGACGCGCTTGCGAACGATGAAACCTACGCCAACATCGAGTACGTCGGCACCGTCTATGGCGATGACGAGTACACCAAGTCCTTCGACGAGACGCTGGCGCTGCTCAACCAGTATCCGGATCTGAAGGGCATCATCACCCCCACCACCGCGGGCGCTCCCGCCGTTGCCAAGTGCGTGCAGGATGAAGGCCGCGACGTCAAGGTCACCGGTCTGACGCTGGCCTCCGACATGAAGGAGTTCATCGACGCGGGCATCTGCGACGAAACCTTCCTGTGGAACCCGATTGAACTGGGCTACGCCGCTTCCTACGCTGCGGTCGCGCTCGTCAATGGCGACATCACCGCTTCCGTTGGCGACACCTTCACCGTGCCCGAGGTCGGCGACCTGGTTGTCGAGCAGGCTACCGAGGTCAACGAGAATGGCGAACTGGTCGAGGCGGACGGCACCATCGCCTACCTCAACCGTCTGAACACCTTCAACGTGGATACCGTCAACGATTGGGTGGAGATCCTCTAATCACCCGGAATGAAAACTGCGGCTCCGAACGTTTGTTCGGAGCCGCTTTCGTATAGGGATAAGGCTGCCGCTTTTTCGCGCCTCAGAACAACTCTTCCCACACGGAGACGTTGCTGTTGTCGAACATGTAGGGATTGCCGACGACGATCTCGCTGCCGCCGTCCGCGGCACGAGTGACTTTGAGAATGCCGCGGTCGCCGGCGGAAAGCGTTTCGCCCTCTTCGCCGCGTATCTCTCCGCGCACGAGGGCGTCCGCGGCGCAGGCGGCCACATAGCCCACGTCGATGGGGTTCCACAGGTACATCCACGGGCAGAGGCCGCTGCGGATGTAATCGCCCATGTCGCTGGGCAGGCCGAGGCCGGTCACCAGCGTCGAAGCGCCGGCGTCGCGGATGGCGTCCGCCGCCGCCAGGAGCCCGACCACGGTGGGCGCGATGACGATTTTCGTTTCGGGGTGCTCCTGCAAAAGTGCCTCAACGAGTTGGTAGGAAGGCTCATAGAGGTCGGAGCCATAGAGCGTGTCCACAAGGGTCATCTCCCCATACAGATCCGGCTTTTCCTCGATCTCGCGCAGCATCCACGATACCCACTGCGCCTGGTTGGAGGCGCTGCTGGTGGTGGTGAGTATGGCGAAAGCCCCTTCCGCGCCGATGATCTCCCGCGCGGCCTGCATGAGCACCCGGCCGATGACCTCGGGGGACGCCTGTTGGATGTGCACAAGGCGGTCGTCGGGACGGACGTCTGAATCCAGAGAGATGACCTTGACGCCGGCGGCGAGCGCTGTTTGCAGGGCGGGGGAGAGCACGTCGCGGTCGTTGGCGGCGATGGCGATGGCGTCCACGCCCTCGTCGATCAGTGCTTCCACACAGGACACCTGTCCCTCGGCGCTCGCGTCCTCCGGGCCGGAGAGCACGGCTTGCGCGCCCAGGGCGGCGCAGGCTTCCTCAAAGCCGGAGAACATGCGCTGCATGTAGGGGTTGGTCACATCCTTGACCACCAGGGAGTAGCGGTGTTCCGCTCGGGGCGATGGGGAAGGCGGCGCGACTTCCGGACGGGCCGGCGCGCAGCCGCTCAGCCCCAGCAAAGCGAGCATCAGGCAGGCGAGCGCGGCGCAAGCGGCGCGTTTTTTCATGAGGGCCTCCTTTCATGCACGAAATCACTGGGCCAGAGGCCTTCGTGGTTTTTGAACGTGCGGGAAAAGTGGTGCTGGCTTTTGAAGCCGACATCAAGCGCCACATCGCGGATGAGCGCGTTCGGGTTTTCCAGCAGCAGGCGCTTGGCCTGCTCGATGCGTATGTCGGTGAGGTATTCCGAGGGCGATATGCCGTACTCGCGCCGGAAGAGCATGCTCACATAGCTGGGAACGTAGCCAAACACGCTGCCCAACGTCTGGTTGGTGATGTGCTCGGCGTAGTTTTTGCGCAGGTAATGCTCGATGCGCTGCGCCACGGAGGCCGTCTCGGTGCTGGCCTCCTCCCCGCTCAGGGAAAGAGAGGACAGGTCGCTGCGCAACTCTTCCATCGACAGCGCCGAACTGATGGAGTCGGCCAACGCCGCCCGCAGGCGCTGCGCGCGGGCGTAAGCGACGGGGGTGCGGTCGCATATCTGCGTGATCGCCATGGAGAAAAGGCGATACAGTTCGCCCTGCGACCATTTTTCCCGCTCGAAGCGCGCAAACAGACGCGCCAGCGCCGCCGCGTCGTTGCGGCTCAGGCAGTTCGACGCCTCCTGGAGCGCTTCCTCGTCGCCGCGCGGCCGCCATGGCCCGCCGGGCGATTCGAGCAAAAGGCTCTCGCCGATGCGCCCCCGCTGCTCGAGTTCCTTGCGCAGCGCCTTGAGGGTGCGGTCGATCTCCGCCAGAGAGATCGGCTCCCGGTGGCAGACGCAGGATACGGGCATGTCCGAGCGCGCCAATACCGCGCTGTGCAGAAGCGCGGCGATTTGCGGAAGTTCGCCCAGGTCGGCGCGGAGGACGACAATGCGCTCCGAGGGCGTATTGCCCATAAATTCCCAGTTGAAGGTAGACAGTTCATTGATGGTTTCCGCGGCGGCTTCGCGCAGCGCCCCGCCACTCCAGAATTCCGCCCCGGGGCACATTTCCGGAGACTCGCAGATCGGCAACGCGCCGGCGCAGAGCAGGAAAGCGCCGAGCCGTTCGTCCGGCGCGTTTTCGCCGCCGCTGGGCGGGGCAGCCTTGTTGATGCGCTCGGCCAGTTTGCGGCGGATCTGTTCGTGTTCTCGCGCCAGATAGCGTTCCTTGAGTTGTGCGAGCAGCCCCGAGAGCGCCTCTTCCGTCAGGGGCTTGAGCAGATAGTCCACGGCCTGCGAGCGCACGGCCTCGGAGACGTAGGAAAAATCCGAATACCCGGAGAGGACGACCAGCATCATCTCCGGATACTGCCTGCGCACGCGCTGCATCAGTTCCACGCCGTCCATGATGGGCATGCGTATGTCGGTGAAAACCACGTCGCAGCGCGTCGTTTTCAGTATCTCGAGCGCTTCCTCGCCGTCCATGGCCGTCGCTTCGATGCGGAAAAAGTCGTCCAGGCGCTCGATCATGCGCTGCAACCTGCGCTGTGCGTGGGGCTCGTCTTCGACGATCATGACGCGGATCATAAACTCCCTCCAATCGCAACCGTGGTCCCGCCGTCCTCAGAGGAACGGATGTCGAACTGTATCGCTTCCCTGCGGGCCAGGCGCAGGCGGAGAATCGTATTGACCAGGCCCATACCGCCCAGGCGCAACTCGGAATATGTCGCCGCCAGGTTTTTCTGATAGCCGTCGATCTTTCGGTGGATATTCTCGATTTCTCCGGCGCTGATGCCGCAGCCGTTGTCGCGCACCTCGATGCTCCAAAGGCCGTTTTCGCAGGCAAAGCGCACGTGTATGCACCAGGGAGGACGCTTGTTTTTGAAGCCGTGCTGGAAGCAGTTTTCCACCAGCGGCTGCAGGGTCATGCGCGGCACATGCTGGTCGCGCAAGGCCTCGCAGGTTTCGATGACATAGCTGAAGTGCTCCTCATAGCGCACCTTCATCAGGTCGAGGTAGTCGCGCATGTTGGCGATGTCCTCCTGCAAGGACACCTGCTCGCTCGTGTAGTCCGCCATATAGCGCAGCATGGAGGAGAGTTTCTCGCACATGCGCACCGTGCGCGGGCTGCCGTCCTCGTCGGCGGATTCGGCGATCGCCGAAAGCATGTTGTAGAGGAAATGCGGGTTCATCTGCGATTGCAGCGCCGCCATATACGCCTTCATTTCAAAGCCGATGGACTGGTTGAGTTTGAGCAGCATGGCGCGGAAAGCGCGATCCAGCGCCTGCAATTCCTCCGTATAGGAACTGGAAAGCAGCGGTATGTCGCTGGCAAGGTTGTCCAGGCTGATGCGCTCGATGCCTGCGGAAAACTCACGCAGCGGGCGGGAGATCTTGTCCGCCAACAGGTAGACCACGATCAGGAGGATGGCCAGCAGCAGCACGCTCACCAGAACGATCTGCAAATAGACCTGTCGGTACGGCGCGTCCAGAAGGCCGGTAGGCAACATGCGGACGAGCGTCCATCCGGAGAAGGCGTCGCGCAGGGCAAAGACGGTGGTACCGCCGTCCAGATCCAGCGCGTATTCCGCCGCTTCGCCCGGCGCGGGCAGGTTGGAGAGGATGGAGTCGGGGAGGACGCCGCCGCCCGCGGGCGACACATCCTCGCCTTCGGCGTTGAGGAGCACATAGCTGGCGCCGTCGCCGCGCTCCCAAAGGGAGAGGGAATACAGCGCGTCCGCGCTCTGCTGCACGCTGATAAAGCCGTAGTTTCTGGCACTGTAGGCCGTGGAGAGCGGGCGGATCAGGGAAAGGAGGCGAACGCTCCGGTTATCCGACCAGGGATCGTCGTGCAGTCCGCTGACAATCACGCGCTCGCCATCCGCGAAGCGGCGCTCCAGCGCAGCAAAAGAATCCGCGTCCGCGAGCGTTCGCTCGATATCTTCCTCCGTTTCGTAGAGCGTTCCGGCGCTGATATAGTCGCCCTGGGCGTTGAATACGCTGATGCGCAGGGCGCGTCGATCCGTGGAGTTGATGGTGGTCAAGAGGCTGCTGGCGCGTATGGAGTCCATCAGGTGCGTATGAAAATAGTTGTCCTGCGAGCCATCGTCCAGCAGGGGGATGAAGAAGTTGAGCAGTTCTGTGTTGGAGGCGACCTGCGTGGAGAGCGTATCGAGCGCGTCAAAGGCGGAGGACAGTTCCTGCATGTCCCCGGCAAGCACTTCCTGCTGGTGAAAGCGCTCCAGATCGCGGTTGGTCGAACGGGTAAAGAACAGCAAAAGGGCGATCACCGCGACCACCACCACTGCGATCAGCGCGGCGTAGGCGCAAAATAATTTGTTTTTGAACTGAAAACGGATCGCAAACGCCCCCTAAGCAAGGGCGAGCCGCCACGCAGACGCGGGGACAGGCTCGCCTCTATCGGTTTTGTGATGCGGCGTTGACCTTGGCGAGGGCGCGGCAACGTCCGCCGCAAGAGGAACAGAAGTGGTGAAGTTCCGGCCCGGCCACAAAGCATAGACGTCCCTTCGGGTCGCTTAATACAATATTCAACAAACCTGCGCCGTTTCCTGCCCCAAAAACACCGGTTTCTAAACTTTTTGCCCCCCCCCCGGCGCATCAAGCGCCCCCGCAATCATTCGTGGCGCCGCAAGATCCATCGCACGGGAGAAAAGTGCCCGGACCGCTTGAAAATCGGGAGGCGTTGCGCTATACTCAAAGAAGGAACAAAAGGTGAACAGGCTTTGCAGACGTCACTTGCTTAGCGTATATTCGACAAAAGCGGCGGTTGCGCTTCGGGGACATCGCCAGCGGCGGAATGCGCGTGAAAGGAGGAGGCCTTTGCGGGAAGAGATTCTACGGGAACTCCGCCAGGTGACGGAGGAAGAAAAGAAATTGCTGGCGGGCGGTTCGGTGGACAGGACGCTTTACTGTTCCAGCGACGGCTTTATCATCGACAGCGATAAACTGCTGGCCAATGGACAACTCATCGCCCTGCGCGCCCATACGCGCTTTGCCAGTTTTCCCATGCACAGCCACAACTACGTGGAGATCGTATACATGTGCAGCGGACAGACGATCCATCATATCGAGGGCAATCCGCCTCTGACGCTGCGGGCGGGCGAGTTGCTGTTTCTCAATCAGAACGCTGTGCATAGTGTGGAGCAGGCCGGCAGGGAAGACGTAGGCGCCAATTTCATCGTGCACCCGCAGTTCTTTGATTATGCGCTGGCCCTGATCGGAACCGACAATATACTGGGCAAATTCCTGCTCAGCAGCCTGCAGCAGACGGGATCGGGCAGGAACCATCTGCATTTTCTGGTTTCGGATGTGCTTCCCGTGCAGAATCTGGTGGAAAACCTGGTGTGGAGCCTCGTGCATCCGCAGCCCAACGGTCGGAGGATCGATCAGACGACGATGGGCCTTTTGATGATGCAGCTGCTCAATTGCACGCAGAATCTGCCGGAAACTTCCGGCAACAGCCTTGTGCTTGCGGTCTTGCGGGAGATCGAGGAGAATTATCGCGCCGCGGATCTGTCGCGGATGGCGCGGGAATTGCACGTCTCCCTGCCCGCGCTCAGCGCGGCGGTGCATCAGGCTACGGGGCACACGTTCAAAGCGCTGCTGCTGGAAAAGCGCTTGTCCAAAGCTGCGCAACTCCTTCGGGAAACGAAGCTTTCCACGCAGGACATTATTTTCGCGGTCGGCTATGAGAATACCAGCTATTTTTATCGCACCTTCCGCGCGCGTTTTGGACTCACGCCCAAAGAATACCGCGCGCAATGCGGCGGCGTCTTTCTTCCGTAGCCCCGCCGGCAAAGAACGAAATCAAAAAATAAGGACGTATTTTTCAAAAAGTACGTCCTTATTTTTGTACCGTTTCTAATATATACTGAAGATGGATTTAAGCTGCAAACGGCGAATACTTGATCGCGGACACCGTCACCTTTTATGCATACGCCACATATCAAGAAAGGATGAATTACCATGAGCGAACGTTATCAGAGCGCGAAAAAACTCTATGAGGCATGGGGCGTCGATGTGGAAGCCGCGCTGAACGCCCTGAAGAACACGCCCATCAGCGTCCATTGCTGGCAGGGCGACGACGTCATCGGCCTGGAGGGCAGCGGTCGCGCGCTCTCCGGCGGCATCCAGACCACGGGCAATTACCCCGGCCGCGCCCGCAACTTTGAGGAACTGAAGGCGGACTTTGTCAAGGCCATGAGCCTCGTCCCCGGCAAAAAGCGCATCAGCCTGCATGCCAGCTATGCCATCTTCGCCCCCGGCGAACAGGTGGATCGCGACCAGCTTCAGCCGCGGCATTTCGATCCCTGGATCGACTTCGCCCGCGAGAACGGCCTTGGCATCGACTTTAATCCCACCTTCTTCAGCCATCCGATGGTGAAGGACAACCTGACGCTCTCCTCCCCGGATGAGGAAGTGCGCTCTTTCTGGGTGCGCCATGGCATCCAGTGCCGTCGCATCTCCGCCTATATCGCCGAGAAACTGAACGACCACGTGCTGTGCAACGTCTGGATTCCGGACGGCTACAAGGACGTGCCCGCCGACCGCCTCTCCCCGCGTCTGCGCCTGAAGAAGAGCCTGGACGAGATCTTCGCCGAGAAACTCCCGGGCGTCATCGACTGTGTGGAGAGCAAGGTGTTTGGCATCGGCATGGAGGCCTACACCGTTGGTTCCTCTGAGTTTTATATCAGCTATGCCGGCACGCATCCCGGCGTTTACGACCTGCTGGACAACGGCCACTATCACCCCACCGAGGTGGTCAGCGACAAGATTCCCAGCCTGCTGGCTTTCTTTGACAAGGTGCCGCTGCACGTCACCCGCGGCGTGCGCTGGGACAGCGACCACGTCGTGCTCTATGAGGACGAACTCAAGGAGATCGCCAAGGAGATCGTCCGCAACGACGCTTTGGAGCGCGTGCTCATCGGCCTGGACTTCTTCGACGCCTCCATCAACCGCATTGCCGCCTGGGTGGTGGGCACGCGCAGCATGGAAAAAGCGCTGCTCTTTGCCCTGCTCCAGCCGTGGGACGAGATGAAGAAGATGCAGGAGGATTGCCGCTTTACCGAACTTATGATGATGAACGAGGAGATCAAGACGCTGCCCTTCAGCGATATCTGGGAGCACTACTGCGAGACGCAAGGCGTGCCCGGCGGCCGCGAGTGGTACGACGTCGTCGCCCAGTACGAAAAGGACGTCCTTCTCAAGCGCAATTAAATGACCGGATTGCCGCTGGGCGGAGGCTGTGCGAAGGCTTCCGCCCCGCTGGCGTGTTTTGCCACGATTGTACCGGGGGTACCTATCGAATACATTTTAGAAAAGGAGCACGAGAACTATGAACGATTTCCAGAAGAAGTATGCCGCGCAGATCGAAGAACTGGTGGCGGCGGCGAACCGTCTGGCAGAATTGGGGTTTGTGACGAGTCAGGGCGGCAATCTTTCACTGCGCGCGGCGGAGAACGTCATTCTCATCACGCCCACCAAGGTGGCCAAGGCGGAGGTTGCCTTTGACGACATCTGCGCCATCGACATGGAAGGCAATGTCATCCACACCTCCAACGGCCGCAAGCCTACCGGCGAATGGCCGTTCCACCTGCGCATCATGCAGAAGCGCCCGGACGTCAAGGGCATCATCCACGCGCATCCGCCCATCCTCACCGGCTTTGCCATCACCGGCAGCGACCTGATGCAGCGGGCCTACCTGCCCGAGCCGGTCATCGAGGTCGGCCCGATGATCATGGTGCCCTACGCGCTGCCCTTGAGCGACGAACTTGCCATGAAGTTCGACGCCTGCATCGCCCGTTCCAACGGCTTCCTCATGGAGAGCCACGGCTGCGTCATGGTCAGCCCGGACGGCCTGAAGCGCTGCCTTGAGATGATGGAGATGATGGAGGCGCAGGGTCAGTCCATGATGGTGGCCAAGGCGATGGGCGGTCTGCGCAGCATGGACAGCGCCCATGTGGACGAATTGGAGCAGGTGCTCAAGGCCCGCAATCTGCCGATGCCGGGCCTGCCGGGCGCGGTGAAGAAACTCTCCGACATTTTCGTCTGCGAATCGTAAGATAGCGGGCGGTTTTTCGGCAAAACCCGCGAACCATTCGCGTCCGCCTTGCCCCCGCTCAGGCGTTATCGGTCAAGTATATCGACGGCGCCGGGTGGGGGCGCTCCTTTAAGGCAGGGGAACGATCCAAAGAACAGGAGGCACGATTCATGAAGAAGGCGTTGAATCTCTTAGGGTTCGATTTCGGCGCTTCCAGCGGCCGCGCCATGTTGGGCTCTCTCAATGATGGTAAATTGACCATTGAGGAGGTGCACCGTTTTTCCAACGACCCGGTGAAGCTTTGCGGCCGCTTTGTCTGGGACATACCGCGCCTGTTTTACGAAATGAAGCAGGCGTTGCTCAAGTTGTCCCGAAGCGGTCTGACGGTGGACGCCATCGGCATCGACACCTGGGGCGTCGATTTTGGCCTTCTGGATAAGAACGGTCATTTGCTGGGCTTGCCCGTCCACTACCGCGACGCGCGCACGGAGGGCATGCCGGAAAAGGTGCGCAAGATCATTTCAGATGAGGAGTTGTTTTCGCGCACAGGCATCGCCTTTAACAGTTTCAATACGCTCTATCAACTCTATGCCATGAAGGATGAAGGGGACCCCACGCTGGAAAGCGCGAGCGAACTCCTGTTCATGCCCGATCTGCTGGCCTACTTCCTCACCCGGGAAAAGGGCACGGAGTACACGGCGGCTTCGACCAGCCAGCTGCTCAACCCCTATACGCGCGACTGGGATCGCGAACTGATGGAGAAACTGGGCATTCCCGCGCGCATCTTCGGCGAAGTGAAACTGCCCGGGACGGCGCGCGGCACGCTGCTTCCGGAGATCGCTAAAGAGTGCGGCGTGGCGGAGATCCCCGTCATCGCCGTTGGCGGACATGATACGGCCAGCGCTGTAGCCGCCGTGCCCGCGCGGGAGAAAGATTTTGCCTATATCAGTTCCGGCACCTGGTCGCTTTTGGGCGCGGAGATCGAAAAGCCGCTGTGCGCCGAAGGCGTGATGAAGGCCAACTACACCAACGAGGGCGGGGTGGACGGTTCCATCCGACTTTTGAAAAACATCATGGGTCTGTGGATCATCCAGGAGTGCAAGCGCGAATGGGATCGCCGCGGCGCTGAGACGAGTTTTGGGGAACTGGTGGAATTGTCCATGCAGGCCCCCGCGTTTAAAGCCATCATCGACGTGGACGATTCCGGGTTCCTCGCGCCCGGCGACATGCCTGCGCGCATACAGGCGTACTGCGAAAAGAGCGGGCAGGCAGTTCCGGAGGGTAAGGGAGAGATCAGCCGCGTGATCTACGAGAGTCTGGCGCTGAAGTACCGCTGGGCGATCGAGAGGCTGGAAGAGGACATGCTGAAAAAGCCGATCGAGGCGCTGCACATCGTCGGCGGCGGTAGCAAGAACGCGCTTTTGAACCAGTTCACGGCGGAAGCCATCCGGCGGCCTGTGATCGCCGGGCCGGACGAGGGCACGATTATCGGCAACCTGCTGGTGCAGGCGCAGGCCCTGGGCGCAATCGGCGGCATGCGCGCGCTGCGGCAGGTAGTAGAGGATTCTTTCCCCACGCAGACCTTCCTGCCGGAGACGGACGGCAAGGCCTGGGATGAGGCCTACAGCCGCTACCTGCAAATCTGCGGCGGCGCGCGTTTGCTTTGAGCAGAAGGTATCATTCCCAAAGGATTGCTAGCCCTCCGTCGTTTTTCTGAGAAGGAACGGCGCGCCGTTAAGAGACGCGACGAGGCGAAATCATTGGAAACCGTTTCCCGCCAGGAGAGGGGGGAGACCGGCGCGGACAGCGACTTTTGCCGTCCGCGCCGGTTTTCTGTGTGAGGGAGCGCTTTTGGCCACGCAATTTTGCAGAAATCCCCAAAAGGCCATCGGGTGCAATCGCGTTCGTCCATCGTTCAGCCATAAGTAAGGGAGCCAAAAACTCACCGGAATTGTATCAATTCTGGTGACAGTCTGTCATCACATGCTTGCATGGACAAGCATGTGATGTCTGTTTCTGCTGTGGCGCAAAATGATATTTCCCGCAACGCCTGCGCAGTCTATTCGGGAGCCATAAGAAAGTAATATCATATTTCTCGCAGGAACGGCATGGCTCTGGTCATGCCGTTTCCTGTCTCAGCAGTTCTTCCACCGGGATAAAGCCACAAGGTCGTAGGAGATACGGATGTTCTGCCGCCGTTTGCCGCTGCTCTTGTCCGGCACTTCAATGTAGATCGCCTTCACAAGCTCCCGCAGCGCATACGGCGTAAGTTCGTCCAAATCCTCGTATTTGTGTACCCGCTGGATGAACTGCTCCAAGTTTTCAATCTGTCGTTCCTGTACTT
>CAMMGP010000004.1 GCA_946496415.1 uncultured Clostridia bacterium
CGGAGGGGCGGCCTGCGAAATGCTTTTACGAACTTTGTCGCGTACGCGGCGAGAAGCGATGCCCGGCGGACTTTTCGCCGCGTCCCCGCCGCGGAAGCGCGCCGCCCCGCGCCAGAGGCGCTTCGCGGGCAGGCGCGCGGAACTTTGGGGGGCTGGAAGGGTCGTGGGATGCCTTCGGGGAAGGCTCTGGGGCAGACCTCCGGGCAGACCTCCGGGCAGACCTCCGGGCGTCACGCCTCGCCCCTGCGGGGCAAGGCGCGCCGCATTGGCATTAAAAAATGCCAGCCTTCTCATATGTTTCTTTCGTTGTATCAGCAGCCTCTTCCCCCTTTTCGCCGTGCTGAACAACATCTGCCCGGCGCGGACGTTCACCGGCAGAATCGGCACGTCTCCGTCTCTCCTCGCAAACCGCCTGCAATGGCCATCTGCGCAACGTCATCATCGAACCGACGCAAAAAGCATCGGAGCAGCCTTGGAACTTCCCCTTTCGGCGCTCCTTTCGGCGCTCACGTCATCGGAAGCGCGCCTCACTGTCGCTGGCGAACGTGCCCCAGACCGCCGCCGATCCTCTGTACGGCCGCCGCCCCGTCTCCCCTGTCCTTGACAAATCAAGGCTCGCCGCGCCCTTGCCGGCCGCATGCTTCCCGTTCTCCGTAGCTTTGCAGAGAGAAACCTCCTGGAAATCCCAATCTGCCGCCCAGCGCCGCCAAAAACAAACACCGGCCCCGCCAACGCGAAGCCGGCCCCTTTTCCACGCAAAACGCGCCGGGAAATGCTCCCGGCGCGTTGCCATTGGCCGTATGTGGTTTACACCAACTCGAGGATGACCATCTCGGCGCCATCACCGCGACGGGGGCCCTTCTTGACGATGCGGGTGTAGCCGCCGCCCTGGCCCTTTTCCTCGGCGCGCTTCTTGTACTTGGGCGCGATCTCGCGGAAGAGCTTCTCCACCACGGGGTGCTTGACGTTCTTGACGCGCTCCTTGAAGTCCTCCTTATCCTCGCCCTTGACCTGCACGGCGGGGATCTCGTAGAGGTAGCGCATCACGTAACGGCGGGCCGCCAGGCGGGCGGGCGCGTCGTTGACGACGTCGAGCACGACGATCTGCTGCTTGTCGTTCTTGGTCTCTTTCTTGAGTTCAATGGTATTGTCGCACTGGCGCAGGGCGACGGTGATGAGGCGCTCCGCCAGCGAACGCACTTCCTTGGCGCGCGTCAGCGTGGTCTCGATGCGGCCATACCAGATCAGGTTGGTCACCTGGTTGCGCAGAAGCGCCATGCGCTGATCGGTCGGCCGGCCCAGCTTGCGATTGGCCATAACGGGTTCCTCCCTTGAAAATGTGTTATTCGTCCGAGGACTTGAGGGCCAGCCCCAGTCCGATGAGCTTCTGCTCGACTTCCTCGAGCGACTTCTTGCCCAGGTTGCGCACCTTCATCATGTCCTCCTGGTTGCGCTGGACGAGCTCGGCGACGGTGTTGATGCCCGCGCGCTTCAGGCAGTTGAACGCGCGCACGGAGAGGTCGAGTTCCTCGATGGTCATCTCCAGCACCTTTTCCTTGCTGTTGTCCTCCGGCTCGTTGTAGTCCACGCGCACCACGTTGACCGTCAGGTCGATGAACAGGCGCATGTTGTTGGTGATGATCTGCGCGGCGCTGGCCAGCGCTTCCTTGGGCAGAATGCTGCCGTTGGTCCAGACCTCGATGGTGAGCTTGTCATAGTCGGTGACCTGGCCCACGCGGGTGTCTTCCACGGCGTAGCTGACCTTGCGGATCGGGGTAAAGATGGAGTCGACCGGGATCACGCCGATGGGCATGCCGCCAACCTTGTTGCGTTCCATGGCCAGCTGCTTGTTGCGCTCGGCGGACACATAGCCGCGGCCCTTCTCCAGCGTGATCTGCATCTGCAAATGCGCGCCTTCGGAGAGCGTGGCGATGTGCAGGTCGGGGTTGATGATCTCCACCTCGTCGTCGATGCGGATATCGCCGGCCTTGACTTCGCAGGGGCCCACCGCGTCGATGGTGATGATCTTGGGAAGGTCGGTATACAATTTGGCGGAGAGCAGCTTGACGTTGAGGATCAGTTCCGCCACGTCTTCCTTGACGCCGGGAACGGTCGAAAACTCATGCTGCACGCCTTCTATGCGAACGCTGGTGGCGGCCACGCCCGGCAGGGAATTGAGAAGCACCCTGCGCAGGGAGTTGCCCAGCGTCTGACCAAAACCACGCTCCAGGGGATTGACGACGAATTTGCCATAGCGGTTGTTGTCGCCGATCTCCACCCGTTCGATTTTCGGCTTTTCGATTTGATCTATCATTCAGCGTTTCCTCCTCTCCTATCGCGGCGCAAACGTGCGCTGCAACCGCGGAGTCTGCTCCGCGCAAATGCGCGGAACGTTCCATGCGCTGATCTTTCAGCAATTAGCGGGAGTAAAGCTCGACGATCAAGTTCTCAGATACCTCGTAATCGATATCCTCGCGGGCGGGCAGGGCGACGATCTTCGCCTCGAAGGACTCAGGCTCGCGCTCAATCCACTGCGGCATCGCCTTTTTGCCGTATTCCTCGATCAGGGCCTTGAACTTGGCGGAGGCGCGGCTCTTTTCGCACACGGAGACAACGTCGCCCACCTTGACCTGCGCGGAGGGGATGTTGCACTTTTTGCCGTTGATGGCGAAGTGGCCGTGGTTGACCAGCTGACGGGCCTCGCGGCGCGTGGCGGCCAGACCCATGCGGAACACCACGTTGTCAAGACGGCGCTCCAGCTCCTGGAGCATGATCTCGCCGGTGATGCCCTTTTTGCGCTCGGCCTTCTCATAGTAGCTGTGGAACTGCTTTTCCAGCACGCCGTAGATGAACTTGACCTTCTGCTTCTCGTTCAGCTGACGGCCGTACTCGGACTGCTTGCGGCGCACATGCGCCTTGGGATTGCGCTTGGTCTCCTTGGAGTAGCCAAGCACCGCGGGAGACAAGCCCAGGGTCTTGCACCTTTTGAGAACGGGCTGTGTATTCTTGGCCATGTTTGGTTTCCTCCCTAATTACACTCTTCTGCGCTTGGGCGGACGGCATCCGTTGTGGGGGATGGGCGTGACGTCCTTGATCATGGTGACCTCGAGGCCGGCGGCCTGCAAGGAGCGGATGGCCGCTTCGCGCCCGGAGCCGGGGCCCTTGACATAGACCTCGACGGTCTTGAGGCCATACTCCTTGGCATGGGTGGCGGCGGTCTCCGCGGCCGACTGGGCGGCGAACGGCGTGGACTTCTTGCTGCCGCGGAAACCAAGTCCGCCCGCGGAAGCCCAGGACAGGGCGTTGCCGTTTGTGTCGGTGATGGTCACGATGGTATTGTTGAAAGAAGAGCGGATATGGGCCGCGCCGCGCTCGACGAGCTTTCTTTCACGACGCTTGCGGGTGACCCTTTTCAGCTTCGGCTTTGCCATAGCGATTTTTCCTCCCTAAAATTCTCGCGTCAAAGGTTACTTGGCCTTCTTCTTGCCGGCGGCCTGCTTCTTGGGACCCTTGCGGGTGCGGGCGTTCTGCTTGGTGTTCTGCCCGCGCACGGGGAGTCCGCGGCGATGGCGAAGGCCGCGGTAGCAGCCGATCTCCATCAGGCGCTTGATGTTCATGGAGACCTCGCGGCGCAGATCGCCCTCCACCTTCAGGTGATGGTCGATGTAATCGCGCAGGGCGCTGATCTCGTTTTCGGAAAGATCCTTGACGCGCGTATCGGGGTTGATGCCGGTCGAGGCGATGATCTCGTCCGCGGTCGTGCGGCCGATGCCGTAGATATAGGTCAGGGCGATCTCAATGCGTTTTTCCCTGGGAAGGTCTACGCCTGCGATTCGTGCCATAGGTTCAATGCACCTCCAAATTGGTTGGCTTCATGGTTCGCCGGGATGAGCCGGCGCTGGCCGCGCGTCTGGCGACACGCGCGGCGCGGAAATATCGAAAGGCCGCCGAAACCCGCGAAGCGGGCAGCCGCTTCGGAAGCCGATCTGTCTGTCGCGTCCGGGGCGTGGCCCGGACATGGCGCGTCTCCCCGCCCGAAAAAAGCGGGGAGGCGTCCTCTTAGCCCTGCTTCTGCTTGTGCTTGGGGTTCTCGCAGATGATCATCACGCGGCCCTTGCGCTTGATGACCTTGCACTTTTCGCAGATGGGCTTCACCGAAGGCCTTACTTTCATGGTCGTTTCCTCCTTCAAGTCGGGCTTGGAAGCCCTTAGTTCTTGCTGCGCCAGGTGATGCGGCCGCGGGTCAGGTCATAGGGCGAAAGCTCTATGGTGACCTTGTCGCCGGGATAGATGCGGATGTAGTTCATGCGCATCTTGCCGGAAACGTGGGCCAGTATCTTGTGTCCGTTGGGCAGCTCTACCTCAAACATGGCGTTGGGGAAGGATTCCGTGACAACGCCCTCGACTTCGATTACATCAGACTTGGACAAGTTTTTCCTCCTCCTCGCGTATCCACGCACGCAGCTTGTGATCCTCAATCGTCCGGCCGTCCGCGATCTCCCCCTGGACGGGGATGAGCGGCTGAAGATGCTTTTTTCGCTTCTTCTTGGGGCGGTCAAAGGTGCGCAGGCGGCCGTCGCAGGTGAGGACGAAGTCTTCGTCCACGACCTGAACCACCACGCACAGCCTGCCTTTGTCCCGTCCGGCTTTGGAGCGGGCCAGACGCCCTTTCTCTACGGCAGGGGCACTCATCGCGCCATCTCCCTGACGTTCGCCCCGGGGAAGGAAAGCACCTCGGGTTCGCCGTCGGTCACCAGCACGGTGTGCTCATAGTGCGAGCAGAGGCTGCCGTCGCGCGTGGCCACCGTCCAGTCGTTGTCGTAGAGATACACGTGCCAGTCGCCCATGGCGATCATCGGCTCTATGGCCAGCGTCATTCCCGGTTGCAGGCGCACGCCGCGTCCGGGGCGGCCAAAGTTGGGGATGGACGGATCCTCGTGCATCTCTTCGCCGATGCCGTGTCCGCACAGATCGCGGACGACGCCGTAGCCCTGGGCTTCGGCGTATGCCTGCACGGCGTGGGAGATGTCGCCCAGGCGGTTGCCGGGGCGGGCCTGATCGGCCCCCAGCCAGAAGCACTTTTCCGTATCGCGGATGAGCTTTTCCGCCTTGGCGTCTGCCTTGCCCACGGGCGCGGTGAAGGCGCTGTCGGACTGCCAGCCGTCCAGGATTACGCCGCAGTCCACGGAGAGTATCTGTCCTTCCTTGAGGCGGTCTTTCGTGGCAAAGCCGTGCACGACCTGGTCGTCCACGGATGCGCAGATGGAGAAGGGAAAGCCCTCATAGCCCTTGAACGAGGGGATGGCGCCGGCGTCGCGGATCAGTTTCTCGGCCATGCGGTCGAGTTCCAGCGTGGTAATGCCGGGCTGGATGGCGGCGCGGAGCGCGCTGAGCACATCGTGCAAAAGCGCTCCCGCGGCGCGCATCTTCTCGATCTGGGGCGCGGATTTGATGGTGATCATCGCGCTACTCCAGGGCGGCGAGGATGCTCGCGAGCACTTCCTCGGGCGCGCAGTCGCCGTCAACGGTCCTGAGCTTGCCCTTGCCCTCGTAGTAACCGATGAGGGGCGCGGTCTGCTCGTGATAGACCTTGAGGCGCTGACGGATGGTGACGGGCTGATCGTCGTCGCGGTGGGTGAGCGTCCAGCCGCACACCGGGCAAACGCGCGCATCTGCGAGCTTGGAAATGTGGAACGTACCGCTGCACTTGCCGCAAACGCGGCGGCCGGTGAGCCGGTCGAGCAACTGTTCATCCGGCACGGCGATGTTGATGACGCAATCGGGGGCAGCGATGCCCTCCAGCGCCTCAGCCTGTTCCACCGTGCGGGGGAAGCCGTCGAGCAGGTAGCCGGTTCTGCAATCGGCCATCGAAAGGCGCTCGCGCACCATTTCGATGAGCACTTCATCGGGAACGAGCTGACCCGCATCCATGAACTTCTTGGCCGCCAGGCCCATCGGGGTTTCGTTGCGCACGGCGGCGCGCAGCATGTTGCCAGTCGAGATGTGCGGTACGTTCAGGCGCGAGGAGACCCCCAGCGCCTGCGTGCCCTTGCCCGCGCCTGGCGGGCCGAGAAAGATCAGCTTCATAAGCCCTTACCTCCCGGTCAGTTCAGGAAGCCCTTGTAGTGCCGCATGGTCATCTGGCTCTCCAGCTGGCGCATGGTTTCCATGGCCACGGACACCGCGATCAAAAGCGACGAGGCCGCGAACGGCAGGCTCACGCCGCAGATGGCGTAGATGAGTGTGGGCAGCACCGCCAGGAGCGCCAGGAACAGAGCGCCGAACAGCGTGATGCGGCGAGAGATCTTCAGGATGAAGTCCGAAGTGGGCTTGCCCTGACGGATGCCGGGGATCATGCCGCCGTTCTGCTGCATGTTCTTGGCGATCTCCACGGGGTTGAAGGAGATCGAGGAGTAGAAGAAGGTGAACGCGATGATCAGCAGCGCGAAGATGACCTGATAGCCCCAACTCATGGCATGCACATTGGCGTTCCACCACTGGTTGATCGACGAATTCGGGAAGAACGCGAAGATCGTGGCCGGGAACTGCATGATGGCGGAGGCGAAGATCAGGGGCAACACGCCGCTGGCGTTGATCTTCAGGGGGATGTGGGTGGACTGGCCGCCGTACATCTTGCGGCCGACCACGCGCTTGGCGTACTGCACAGGCACGCGGCGCTCGCCCAGATCGACGAACACGACGCCGACGATCAAAACGAGGAAGACCACGATCATGCCGATGAAGTTGCCCAGCGGGAACTGGGAGATGTCGACAAACAGCGTGTAGATGTAGCTGCCGATGGTGCCGGCGAAGTTGGAGATGATGCCGGCGAAGATCAAGAGGCTGATGCCGTTGCCGACGCCGTTTTCGGTGATGCGCTCGCCGATCCACATGGCCAGCGCCGTGCCGGCGGCAAGGCAGAAGCCGATGGTGATCAGGCCCAGCGCGCCCTGCGTGGAAGCGCCAAGACCCGCGGTGAGCGCCACGGCCTGGAGAAAGCCGAGGCCGACGGTGACATAGCGGGTGATCTGCGCGATCTTCTTGCGGCCTTCCTCGCCCTGCTTGTTCATCTCCTCCAATTTGGGGATGGCAACGGTGAGCAGCTGCATGATGATCGAGGCGTTGATGTAGGGCGTGATGCCCATGGCCATGATCGAGTAGTTGGCAAGATCCGCGCCGGTCATCTGGTTGATGAAGCCGAGCAGCGAGAAGCGCTCCAGTGCGCTGGCGATGACAGAAGTATCAACGCCCGGCGTGGGGATGAAGCACAAAACGCGGTAGATGAGCAGCATGAAGAGCGTGTAGAGTATCTTCTTGCGCAACTCCGTGATCTTCCAGGCATTTTTCAGCGTCTGAAACATATCAGATCACCTCGGCCTTCCCGCCTGCCGCCTCGATCTTTTCCTTCGCGGTGGCGGTGAACTTGGTTGCCAGCACCGTGAGCTTCTTGGTCAGTTCGCCGTCGCCCATGATCTTGACGCCGTCGCCGATCTTCTTGATGATGCCCATCTCGATCAGCTCGACGGGGGTGACGGTAGCGCCATCGTCAAACACCTCAAGGCGGGAGACGTTGATGGCGACGTATTCCTTGCGGAAGTTGTTGGTGAAGCCGCGCTTGGGCAGGCGCATGGTCAGGGGCATCTGGCCGCCTTCGAATCCGGGCCGCTTGCCGCCGCCGGAACGCGCCTTGGCGCCCTTGTGGCCCTTGCCGGAAGTCTTGCCAAGGCCCGAGCCGATGCCTCGGCCCAGACGCTTGCGGGCGCTGGTCGCGCCTTCCGCGGGTTTGAGTTCGTGAAGTTTCATCTCGGGCCCTCCTTAGTCTTCGATCTCCTCGACCTTGACCATGTGCTTGACCTTGAAGATCATGCCGCGAATGGCGGGGTCGTCGTTCTTAATGACCGTGTGGCCGATCCTGTGCAGGCCCAGGGCCTTGATCGTGGCGATCTGGTCCTTGAGGCAGGCGATGGTGGAGCGGGTCTGGGTGATTTTCAGCTTCATGTTCGCTTACCTCCTTAACCCAGGATCTCTTCCACGGTCTTGCCGCGCAGGCGGGCGACTTCCTCGGCGCTGCGAAGCTGCTTGAGGCCCTCGAGCGTAGCCTTGACCATGTTGATCTTGTTGTTGGAGCCGATGGACTTGGTGACGATGTCCTTGATGCCCGCGGCTTCGAGGACGGCGCGCACCGGGCCGCCGGCGATGACGCCGGTACCTTCGGGCGCCGGAAGGAGTTTGACCTTGCCGGTGCCGAACACGCCGGTCACCTCGTGGGGAATGGTGGTACCGGAGATGGGGATGGTGCGCATCTCCTTCTTGGCGGCGTCGAGGCCCTTGCGGATGGCCTCGGGAATTTCGGCGGCCTTGCCCATGCCGCAGCCGACGCGGCCCTTTTCATCGCCCACGACCATCAGGGCGCTGAAACGCATGTTGCGGCCGCCCTTGACGGTCTTGGAAACGCGGTTGACCGCGACCAGTTTTTCTTTGAATTCGCTGATCTGCTCGTTATTGCGCTGCATTGAGCGTTTCCCTCCTTATTTAGAAGTCCAGTCCGCCCTCGCGAGCGCCCTCTGCCAGCTGGGCCACGCGGCCGGTGTAGATGTAGCCGCCGCGGTCGAAGACGACCTCCTTGATGCCCTTGGCCAGGGCACGCTCGGCAACGATCTTGCCCACGAGCTTGCTGGCGCCTTTCTTGTCCATTTCGCTGATCTGCGAAGCGATCTCTTTTTCCACGGTGGAGGCGGCGGCCAGCGTATTGCCGGCGACGTCGTCGATCACCTGGGCGTAGATGTGCGCATTGCTGCGATAGACGCACAACCGGGGGCAGGTGGGCGTCCCGCTGATCTTTTTGCGTACGCGCTCGTGGCGGATCCGCCGCACTTCGTTGCGGTCACGCTTGTTAAACATATGCGGTTACCTCCCTTTCTTACTTACCGGTCTTGCCTTCCTTGCGGCGGATGTGCTCATCCTCATAGCGGATGCCCTTGCCCAGATACGGCTCCGGCTTGCGCACGGCGCGTATATCGGCGGCGATGGCGCCGACCTGCTGACGGTCGATGCCCTTGACGACGATGCGGGTGGGGGCGGGCGCCTCAAAGGAGATGGTTTCCGGCGCGTCGAAGGTGACGGGGTGGGAGTAGCCAACGTTCAGGGTGAGCTGCTTGCCGGCGACCTGCGCGCGGTAGCCGACGCCCTCCATCACCAGCACCTTTTCAAAGCCCTTGGTCACGCCGACCACCATGTTGTGAATCAGCGCGCGGTACAGACCGTGCATCGACTTGTGGGGCTTGGAATCGCTGGGACGGGAGACGATGATCTCGCCGTTTTCCTGGGACACCTTGATGTCCTTGTTGACTTTCTGAGAGAGCGTGCCCTTGGGGCCTTTCACGGTAACGAGGTTGTCCTCATCGACCGTCACAGTGACGCCGGCCGGAACCGGAATCGGAAGTTTGCCGATACGAGACATTTTCTTACACCTCCATTACCACACGTAGGCCAGCACTTCGCCGCCGATGCCGGCAGCGCGGGCGCTCTTGTCGCTCATCACGCCCTTGGACGTGGAAACGATGGCGATACCCAGGCCGCCGAGCACGCGGGGGATCTCGTCGTTCTTGGCGTAGACGCGCAGACCCGGCTTGGAGATGCGCTTTAAGCCCTTGATGACGGATTCCTTGCCCTGTGCGTACTTCAGGACGATCTTGATCTGGCCCTGCAGGCCGTCGTCGATATAATCAACGCTTTTGATGTAGCCCTCGTCAAGCAGTATGGCGGCGATGGCCTTCTTCATGTTCGAGGCGGGCATCGTCACGGTGTCATGCCTGGCAATCAGGGCATTGCGGATCCTGGTGAGCATATCCGCGATGGGATCGTTTACAAGCATTTGAAAACCTCCTTGCTGTTCGCCCGGTCTTACCAGCTGGCCTTGCGCACGCCGGGGATCTGGCCCTTGTAGGCGAGTTCCCTGAAGCAGATGCGGCAAACGCCGTACTTGCGCAGCACCGAGTGGGGCCGGCCGCAGATGCGGCAACGGGTATAGGCGCGGGTGGAGAACTTCGGCGCCCTCTGCTGCTTGATCTTCATACTGGTCTTAGCCACGCTTATGTCCTCCTTCCTTACGCCTGGAACGGCATGCCCAGAAGCCGCAGAAGCTCGCGGGCTTCCTCGTCGGTCTTGGCGGTGGTGACGAACACCATCTCCATGCCGCGGATCTTCTCAACCTTGTCGTACTCGATCTCGGGGAAGATCAGCTGCTCGCGAACGCCCAGCGAGTAGTTTCCACGGCCGTCGAAGGCCTTGTTGGAAACGCCGCGGAAGTCGCGCACGCGGGGGAGGACGATGGAAACCAGTTTGTCGGCGAACTCATACATGCGGTCGCCGCGCAGAGTCACCTTGGCGCCGACGTTCATGCCGGCACGGACTTTAAAGTTGGCGATGGACTTCTTGGCCTTGGTCACCAGCGGCTTCTGGCCGGAGATGGTGGAAAGCTCGGTCACGGCGAGCTCCAGGGCCTTGGAGTTGTCCTTGCAGTCGCCCAGGCCCATGTTGATAACGATCTTCTCGAGCCGGGGGATCTCCATCACGTTCTTATAGCCGAAGTGCTCTTTGAGCGCCGGAATGACTTCAGAACGGTATTTATCCTTTAATCTGGCCACAGCGTATATCCTCCTTCATCAATTGTCAAGGGACGCGCCGCACTTTACGCCGTTGACGGTATTGGTGCAGATGCGAACCTTGCGGCGGGAGAGCTTGCCGTCGCCTTCGTTGAACTTGTGTCCGACGCGGGTGGGCTTGCCGCACTTGGGGCAGACGATCATCACGTTGCTGGCGGAAATCGGCGCTTCCTTTTCGACGATGCCGCCGGGCATGCCCTGTCCGCGGGGCTTCTGATGCTTTTTGACGATGTTGACGCCTTCGACAATGATGCGCCCGGTCTCCGGGAAGACCTTCTGCACCTTGCCCTTCTTCGCCGGCTTATCCTTTTGCTTTCTGCCTTCGCCGGAGATGACGATGACGGTATCGCCGGTCTTGACATTCATCTTGCTCATTTGTCGCGTCCTCCCTTACAGCACTTCGGGCGCCAGCGAGACGATCTTCATATAGTCCTTCTCGCGGAGCTCGCGCGCCACGGGCCCAAAGATGCGGGTGCCGCGGGGCTGCTTCTGGTCGTTGATGATGACGGCCGCGTTGTCGTCGAAGCGGATATAGGTGCCGTCCACGCGGCGATACTGCTTCTTCGTGCGCACGATGACGGCCTTGACGACGTCGCCCTTCTTGACCGCGCCGCCGGGGGTCGCGCTCTTGACGGAGGCGACGATCACGTCGCCCACGCTGCCAGAGCGGCGGAAGGAGCCGCCCAGCACGCGGAAGCACATGATCTCCTTGGCGCCGGAGTTATCGGCGACCTTTAATCTGGTTTGAGGCTGAATCATTGCTGCGTTCCTCCTTGCTCGCGGTTACTTCGCCTTTTCGATGATCTGGGTGAGGCGCCAGCGCTTGTCCTTGGACAGCGGGCGGGTCTCCATGACCATCACGCGATCACCGACGCCGCAGGCGTTTTCTTCGTCGTGCGCCTTGAGGCGGGTGGTGCGGTTCATGATCTTGCCATAGAGCGGGTGCTTGACGCGGGTGCGGATCTCGACCACAATGGTCTTGTCCATCTTGTCGGAGACCACAACGCCGGTACGGGTCTTGCGATTGCCTCTTTCGGCCATTTTTTATGTGCCTCCTTTACTTACGCCTTGCCGCTCATTTCGAGCTGACGGATGACGGTCTTGACGCGGGCGATGTCCTTCTTGCACTGCTTGAGCGCCGCGGTGTTCTGAAGCTGCCCCGTCGCAAGCTGGAAGCGCAGGTTGAAAAGCTCGCTCTTCTTATCCTTAAGATCGGTGTCGAGCTCGGCCAGGGTCTTCTGGCTGAGCGCCTTCATCTGTTCCTTGGTCTTCACTGCTCGTCACCACCTATCGTATCGGTCTCGGGAGCGGCCTTGGCGGCCTCTTCCTTCTTGATGAACTTGGTGCGGATGGGGAGCTTGTGGGCGGCCAGGCGCAGCGCCTCGCGGCCCAGTTCTTCCGTAACGCCGCCGATCTCAAACAGCACGCGGCCGGGCTTGACCACCGCGACCCAGTACTCGGGCGCGCCCTTGCCGGAACCCATGCGGGTCTCGGCCGGCTTGGCGGTCACGGGCTTGTCGGGGAAGATCTTGATCCAGACCTGGCCGCCGCGCTTGGTGCGGCGGGTCATGGCCTGACGGGCGGCCTCGATCTGGTTGGAGGTGATCCAACCGGGCTGGGTGGCGACGATACCGTACTCACCGTAGGCCAGGAAATTGCCGCGCTGGGCCTTGCCCTTCATGCGGCCGCGCTGGACCTTGCGGTGCTTAACTCTCTTGGGCATCAGCATGACTTATTTCCCTCCTTCAGACCTTCTGGGAGCGGCAGCGGCCGGGGCCCTCTTGGCCTTGGGCAGCACCTGTCCCTTGTAGATCCACACCTTGACGCCGATGCGGCCATAGGTGGTCTTGGCCTCGGCAAAGCCGTAGTCGATGTTGGCGCGCAGCGTCTGCAGCGGGATGGAACCTTCGTGGTAGCCCTCACTGCGGGCGATGTCCGCGCCGCCCAGACGGCCGGAGACCGAGGTCTTGATGCCCTTGGCGCCCGCCTTCATGGCGCGGCCGATGGTCTGCTTCATGGCGCGGCGGAAGGAGATGCGCTTTTCGAGCTGCTGGGCGATGTTCTCGGCCACCAGCTGGGCGTTGGTGTCGGGATGCTTGATCTCCATGATGTCGAGCTGCACGGTGTTGACCGGCTTGCCCGTCAACTTGGCGATGTCGTTTTTGATCGCTTCCGCGCCCGCGCCGCCGCGGCCGATGACGATGCCCGGCTTGGCGGTGAAGATGGTCACATGCAGGCGGGTGTTGGTGCGGGCGATGTCGATGTGGGAGATGCCGGCCTGATAGAGCTTCTCCTTGAGCATCAGCCGCAGCTTGTGATCCTCGATCAGGTTATTGGAAAAATCCTTTTTTCCAGCGTACCACTTGGTGCTCCAGTCCAGAATGACACCGACGCGAGCGCCGTGGGGATTGACTTTCTGACCCATTTTCTTTCCTCCCTCTAGTTCTTCTGGTCAAGCACGATGGTGATGTGGCTGGTGTGCTTCTTGATCAGATCCGCGCGGCCGTGGGAACGCGCCCAGTAGCGCTTGAGCGTGGGGCCCTGGTTGGCGTACACCTCGGCGACATAGAGGCTGTCGCGGCTCATTTCCAGATTGTTTTCCGCGTTGGCGATGGCGGAAGAAAGGAGCTTCTCGACCACCGGGGCGGCGGACTTGGGGGTATACATGAGGATGGCCAAAGCGTCGTCTACCTGCTTGCCACGGATGAGGTCGATGACGATCTGCACCTTGCGGGGCGAGACGCGCACATACTTGGCCACGGCGCGCGGCCGCTTGTCGGCATTCGCCTTGCGGGCGGCGGCCTTCTGCTTTACACGAGTTGCCATTTTCTTACTCTCCTTCCGTCACTTGCGGGCCGATGCTTTTTCTCCGGCGTGTCCCCGGAAGGTGCGGGTGGGGGCGAACTCGCCGAACTTGTGGCCGACCATGTCCTCGGTCACATAGACCGGAACGTGCTTGCGCCCGTCATGGACGGCAACCGTATGGCCAATGAAATCCGGGAAGATGGTGCTCGACCGCGACCAGGTCTTGAAGACCTTCTTGTCGCCGGTCTTGTTCATCTCCTGCACGCGCTTAAGCAGCGCTTCCTGAATGAAAGGACCCTTTTTGACTGATCTGCTCATGGATGGTTTGCCTCCTTTCGGGCTTAGTTATTTCTTGGACGGACGGGAAACGATCATCTTGTCGGAATACTTGCGATGCTTGCGGGTCTTGACGCCCTGCGTCTTCTTGCCCCACGGAGACATCGGAGCGGGCATGCCGACCGGGGAACGGCCTTCGCCGCCGCCGTGCGGATGGTCCACCGGGTTCATGACCACGCCGCGCACGGTGGGACGGACGCCCATGTGGCGCTTGCGGCCGGCCTTGCCGATGCGCACGTTGGAGTGGTCGGTGTTGCCGACCTGGCCGACGGTGGCGCGGGCCGTCATCGGCACCTTGCGCACCTCGCCGGAGGGCAGGCGCACCTGCGCGAACGCGCCTTCCTTGGCCATGACCTGCGCGGCCACGCCGGCGGAGCGCACCATCTGGCCGCCCTTGCCGGGCTTGATCTCCACATTGTGAATCAGCGTGCCCAGGGGGATGTTGGCGATCGGCAGGCAGTTGCCGGGCTTGATGTCGGCAGCGGGGCCGCTCATCACCGTGTCGCCCACCTTGAGGCCCAGGGGCGCGAGGATGTAGCGCTTCTCGCCGTCGGCATAGAACAGAAGGGCGATGAAGCAGGTGCGGTTGGGATCGTACTCGATCGCCTTGACGGTGGCGGGGATGCCATCCTTCTGGCGCTTGAAGTCGATGATGCGGTACTTGCGCCGCGCGCCGCCGCCCTGGTGGCGGACGGTGATCTTGCCCTGGTTGTTGCGGCCGGCGCGGTGGCGCAGGTCGGTGGTCAGGGACTTTTCAGGAGTCTTCTTGGTGATCTCCTCGAACGTCAGGACCGACATGAAGCGCCGCGCGGGCGAAGTCGGCTTGTACACTCGAATGGCCATAACTTGGGTTCTCCCTTTCTGAGCTTATTGGCTGCTTATCGGCCAGCCGGACCATTGTCTGCGCCCGAAGGCGCCGGGGGAGAGGCTCTGCCTCGGGGCTCAGGCCTCGGTCGTCTCGGCCATGCCCTCGAAGAACTCGATGCCCTTGGAATCCTTCTTCAGGGTGACGATGGCCTTCTTGCGCTCGGGGCGGCGGCCCTGGGTGCGGCCCTGGCGCTTCACCTTGCCCTTGACGCGCATGGTGTTGACGCTTTCGACCTTCACGCCTTCAAAGGCCTGCTCGACGGCCATTTTGATCTCGGTCTTGCCGGCGTTCACGGCCACTTCGAAGGTGTACTTCTTGTCGGCCATGGCGTCGTAGGATTTCTCAGTGAGCACCGGGCGGAGGATGATATCATAGGGGCTCTTCATTTATTCCGCCTCCTCTTGCATGCTGTAGATGGACTCGACCTTCTTCACGGCGTCCTGGGAGATGATGAACTTGTCGCAGTTCAGGATGTCCAGAACGTTGAGGCAGCCGACGTGGGCGACCTTGACGCCGGGGATGTTGCCGGCGGCGCGGACCACGGCCTGGTCGGCGTTCTCGGTGACGATCAGGGCCTTCTTCTCGGAGCCGAGGGCCTTGAGCATCTGCGCGACCAGCTTGGTCTTGGGCTGCGCAAGTTCGATCTTGTCCAGCACGATCATCTCGTCATCGGTGACCTTGCAGGAGAGCGCGCTCTTCATCGCCAGACGGCGGATGGCCTTGGGCACATTGATGCGGTAGGAACGGGGCTTGGGGGCGAAGACCACGCCGCCGTGGGTGAACTGGGGAGCGCGGCGGCCATGATGACGCGCGTTGCCGGTGTCCTTCTGGCGGTAGATCTTGCGGCCGCCGCCGCGCACTTCCGTGCGGGTGCGGGCGGACTGGGTGCCCTGGCGCTGCGCGTTCAAAATGGCGCGCACCACGGTGTGCATGGCGCTCACATGCGCCTCGACGCCGAAGACGTCGTCCGCGAGGGCGATCTCGCCGACGGCGGCGCCCTGCATATTCAAAACTTTCACGTTAGGCATTGTAGCGTCCTCCTTAACCCTTGACCGCGTTGCGGATCGTCACGAGGCTCTCGTTGGCGCCGGGGATCGCGCCCTTGATCATGATCAGGTTGCGCTCGGCGTCCACCTTGACGATCTCCAGGTTCTGCACGGTCACGCGCTCGCAGCCGTACTGGCCGGGCATGTGCTTGTTTTTGAACACGCGGGACGGATCGGAGTTTGCGCCCATGGAGCCGACGCCGCGGTGATACTTGGAGCCGTGGGCCATGGGGCCGGTGTGCTGGTTCCAGCGCTGGATGACGCCGGAATAGCCGTGGCCCTTGGAGATGCCGATGGCGTCTACCTTGTCGCCTTCGGCAAAGACGTCGCACTTGATGACGTCGCCCACTTTATAGGAAGAAATGTCCTCAAAGCGGAACTCGCGCAGATAGCGGGTGGGAGCGACCTCCGCCTTCTTGAAATGACCGAGCTCGGGCTTGTTGAGCAGCTTCTTCGCCCTCTGCTCCGAGAGCTCGCCGAAGCCGACCTGGATCGCTTCATAGCCGTCGGTCTTGGCGGTCTTGACCTGCGTAACCACGCAGGGGCCCGCTTCGACGACCGTGACCGGCACCAGACGTCCGTCCGCGAGGAAGATCTGGGTCATGCCGATCTTTTTGCCGAGAATTGCCTTCTTCATTGTTGCACCTCTTTCTTGCTTGGGAAAAGCCAGTGGCTTAGAGCTTGATCTCGATCTCGACGCCGGCCGGCAGGTCGAGCTTGGTCAGAGCGTCGACGGTGCGCGGGTTGGGCTGCAGGATGTCGATGAGGCGCTTGTGCGTCCTCATTTCGAACTGCTCGCGCGAGTCCTTGTGCTTGTGCGGCGAACGCAGGATCGTCACGATCTCCTTCTCCGTGGGGAGGGGGATGGGGCCGGACACGCGGCTGCCGTTGCGCTTGGCGGTTTCCACGATGCGCGCGGCAGACTGGTCGATGATGGAGTGCTCGTAGGCCTTGAGCTTGATGCGGATCTTCTGGCTTGCCATAGTTGACCTCCTGTCGAACTCGTGCACACGCATCCGGGCGTGTGCATTTCTTTTTTTCCGCCGGCCCCCGCCATGGAGCCGGCGCGCCCGACGGACGAACTTCGCCCGATCTTCGGACTGGTCTGCGGAAATTCCCGGCGGCGACTGGCGATCTCCGCCGCAACCTCCCGCTTCATCCCTTGCCTGCCGGGGAAAAGCCACGCTTTTGCGCATACTTCGCCCACAACGCAAGCCTATTTATTATACACCAACCAGGCCCGTATTGCAACGAAAATCCCGCCACACAGGTGATTTTTCTGTTAAATGTTGTATTTTGCACGCGGGGCAGGGAAAACGGCGCGCAAAAAAAGCGCCTCCACGGCGGAAGGCGCGCGTCGAAGCTCATCCCATTCCCTGGCCCCTTTTGCGATTATACATCTTCAACGCATATTCATTATACACTATTACTTCCTTTTTTGCAAGCGCTTTCCTCCGCATAATACATACAGGAAGAAAGCAGGTGGTACATATGACCTATTCTTACGACCGCGCCCGCACGGGGCGGCGCATACAGGCGCAGCGCATGGCGCTGAAGCTGACGCAGGAAAAGCTGGCTGAGCGCATGGACTGCTCCCTGCGCTTCGTAGCGGATGTGGAGCGCGGGGCGGTGGGCATGTCCATCGATTCGCTGGTGAACGTCTGCGCGGCGCTGAAGACGTCGCCCAACGCCCTGCTCGATGACGGCGACGGGCGAGACGAGGGCGCAAGCGATCTGAACTGGCTTTTGTCAGCGCTTTCCAACCTGCCCGCCCGCAAGCGCGAAACGGCGCTGGAGATCCTGCGGGCCTACCTGCGCGGCGAATAGAGCGCCCCGCGCCGCGGACGAAAAAGAAAAATGCCTCCACATGTGTGAAGGCAATTTTTGCAACCTGCGCGGCGCGCTACTTTTCCACCGCCTGACTTACCAGCGCGGCCACGCCCTCGGCCGTCTCGCCCTCGCGCAGGGAGCGCAGCATGACGACGAGGCGGCCGTTGTCGTTGCCGTAGCTGCACGTCACCAGCGAGAGCAGGTGATCGCCGCGCTCGACGTCCACGGGGATATCGAAGATGGAGCGATCCTTGGCTTCAAAGGCGAAGTTGAGAAAGTCCTCATCCGTCTCGAAATTGAACACGCGCATGTCCACATACTCCTGATCGCCGGGGGTGGCGGAGATGTCAAAGACGGCGAAGGGCACGTAGAGGCAATTTTCATAGAGCGTGTTGAACGTGGTGACCGGGTTGTCTTTCAGAAACTCCAGATCGCGAAAGTTGTCGAGGTCGCCGAACACGGAGCCGTCGCGCATATTGTGGCCGTGGATGAGCACGTGCTCGTCCAGAGGATAGATGCTGTTGCCCTCGTCGAGGAAGGCCGTGCCCTCGGGCGTGTCCTCGCCGAAGAAGTTGTGGGTAAGGTAGTACTCGTTGTCGCGCTGGACGACGGCGAACTCGATGCCCTCCGCCGCGTCCAGATAGGCGACGGTTTCCGGATTGGCCGCCAGAAGCTGCGAAAAGGCGGCCTGCGGCTCGGGCAGGGCCTCCTCCGCGCCGGCGGCGGGGTCGTAAAGCCGGCGCATGGCCTCGTTGGCGTTTTCGCCCTGCCTGCGCACGCCGTACTGCCAGCAAAGCAGCGTCACGCAGGCGAAAGCGACCAGCAGGCACAGCACCCGCAGGATGAAGTTCACCGCTCCCTTTCGCTGGATCATGTCGTTCCCTCCGTTGCCGCCCGCGCGGCTATGTTCGCGGCCGCCCCGCACCGGGGCGGCCCAGGATGTTGACAAAGCCAACAGACTAG
>CAMMGP010000005.1 GCA_946496415.1 uncultured Clostridia bacterium
CTGGGCAATCCGGGCCGCAAGTATGAGCATACGCGCCATAATGTCGGGTTTGACATTGTGGACGTGCTCGCCCAGCGCAACAATATCACCCTCGCGCGCCTGCGCTGTAAGGCCGTGGTGGGGGAGGGCATGATCGCCGGACAGCGTGTGGCGCTGGCGCTGCCGCAGACCTATATGAATCTGAGCGGCGAGAGCGTGGTGCAGCTGGTCAACTGGTATAAGCCCGAGCGCGACCAACTCATCATTTGCTTTGACGACGTGGATCTTCCCGAGGGCAAGCTTCGCTTCCGCCCCTCCGGCTCCGCGGGCACGCATAACGGCATGCGCAACATCATCTACCTCCTTGGTCGCGACGACTTCCCGCGCCTGCGCGTGGGCATCGGCCGCCCGCCCGAGGGCTGGGACCTCAAGGACTACGTGCTCACCGGCTATCGCACGCCCGCCGAGCGCCAGACCATGTTCGACGCCTTCGTCGCCGCTGCCGAGACTGTCGAGCGCCTCATCGCCGGCGGCAACGACGCGGCCCGCGCCCGCGTCGCCGAATACAACAACGGCTGACGGGAGGAACATGCCATGCAGCGCGACAGCGAATTTCTGGCCGCCGAAAGACCCTCGAAACTGCTTCTCAAGCTGGCGCTGCCCGCCGTGACCGCGCAGCTTGTCAACATGCTCTATAACATCGTCGATCGCATGTACATCGGCCGCCTCGAGGGCATCGGCACCGAGGCGCTGGCCGGCGTGGGCGCCTGCATGCCCGTGATTTTGCTCGTCAGCGCCTTTGCCGCGCTGGCCAGCATGGGCGGCGCGCCGCGCGCCTCCATCTTCATGGGCCGGGGCGACAGGGAGAGCGCGGAAAGGACCATGGGCAACTGCATGACGCTTTTGCTCTTTCTCGCCGCCGTGCTCACCGCCGCGCTGCTCATCTTCCAAAGGCCCATCCTCCTTACCTTCGGCGCGCTGCCGGAGACGCTGCCCTACGCCCTTGAATACATGAACATCTACGCCATCGGCACGGTGTTCGTGCAAGCGGCGCTGGGCATGAACGCCTTCATCACCGCGCAGGGCTTTTCCCGCACCAGTATGCTCACCGTGCTCATCGGCGCAGTGCTCAATATCGGCCTCGACCCCCTGTTCATGTTCACCTTTGATATGGGCGTAAAGGGCGCGGCGCTGGCCACCATACTTTCGCAGGCGGTGTCCGCGGCGTGGGTGCTGTGGTTCCTCTGCGGCAGGCGCACGGTGCTGCGGCTGAGACTACGCTTCATGGCCCCGCGCCCAAAACTGCTCCTGCCCTGCCTGGCGCTGGGCGTGTCGCCGTTTATCATGCAGGCCACGGAGGCAGCCATCAACGTCTGCTTCAACCGCCAGCTCGCCCTCTACGGCGGGGCGCTGGCCGTCAGCGCCATGACCATACTCGCCAGCGTCATGCAGTTCGCCATGCTGCCCCTGCAGGGCCTGACGCAGGGCGCGCAGCCCATTACCAGTTATAACTACGGCGCGAAGAACGCCGCGCGCGTGCGCGCCTCCTTCCGCGCCCTCCTCGCCGCCTGCATGATCTACGCCGGGGCGCTGTGGCTGGCAGTGATGCTCTTCCCGCACGGCTTCGCCGCCCTGTTCAGCACCGACGCGGGGCTTATCGACTTTACCGCCAGAGCCCTGCGCGTCTACATGGCCGTGGGCGTGCTCTTCGGCGTGCAATTGGCCTGCCAGCAGACCTTCATCGCCCTCGGCAACGCCAAAAGCTCCCTCTTCCTCGCCGTGCTGCGCAAGATCATATTGCTCATCCCCCTCATCTACCTCCTTCCCGCCATACTGCCCATGGACAAGACCATGGCCGTGTACCTCGCCGAGCCGGTGGCCGACTTCCTCGCCGTGACCGCGACCGCGCTGCTGTTCGCCCACCAGTTCCCCCGGGCGCTGCGCGCGCTGGAGACTGACGAATGTACGAAGACCTGAGCTGTCTCTTTGCCCCGCTGGAGGCAACAAGCGAATTTGGCGCCCTCACGGACGCCCTCTCCCGCCCGGGGGCCGCGCTGGCCTGCGGGCTGGACGACGCACAAAAACTGCATCTGACCGTGGCCGCGGCGCGCAAACTGGGCAGGCCGCTTTTGTTCGTGACCTCCAACGAGGTCGCCGCCCAGCGCGTGCGCGAAGACCTCAACGCCCTGCTGGGCGGCGGCGCGGCGCTTTTGCCGGCGCGGGACATATCCTTTGTGCGCACGGCGGCGTCCAGCCGCGAACTGACCATGCGCCGACTCGAGGCGCTGGGCGCGGCGGCCACGGGCGAGGCAAAGGCGCTGGTGATGAGCGCCGAAACGCTTTTGTGCCGCCAGATGCCCCGCGAGCGCTTTTTGCAGAACGTCCTTGAGATCACGCCCGACATGCGCGTGGAGCCGACCGAGCTCGTCGCCCGCCTCGTCGAGGCCGGGTACGAGCGCACAGCGCTGGTGGAGGCGCGCGGCCAGTGCGCCCTGCGCGGCGGCATACTCGACGTCTACCCCGTGGGCATGCCCGAGGCCGTGCGTCTGGAGTTCTTCGACGACGAGGTGGACTCTTTGCGCGCCTTTGACGTCATGACCCAGCGCTCCACTTCCCACCTCGAGCGCGTCCGCGTTTACCCCGCCTCGGAAACGCTGCTCTCCGGCGAGGAATACCTGCGCGCGGCGCACGCGCTCAGGGCGATGCTCTCCCATCGCGCCGGGGCGCTGCGCGGCGAGGGCCGGCAAAAGCGCCTCGAGCGCGAGTTCGACCTCATCCCCTACGAGGATTTTTTGAAACTCACCGGCGAGGAAGGGGAGAGCGCCCACGCCCCCGAAACCAGCGCCCTCACCCGCAATTTCCATACCGCGCTGACCGCGTTGGAAGCCGGACACGACTTTGACGGCGCGGACAGCCTTGTGCCCGTACTGGCCGGCTTTGCCGCCACCGCCATCGACTATCTGGACGACCCCATCCTCGTCTTCGACCAGCCCGCGCGCCTGCGCGAGCGCGCCGAGAACCGGGCGCTGGAATTTAAGGAACACTTTGCCTCCGCCCTCGAACACGACGAGGCCCTGCCCAAACAGGCCGAGCTGCTCTTGACCTGGGACGAGGCCCTCGCCCGCGCCGACGGCCATCGCGTGCTGGCCCTCTATCCCTTTTTGCGCACGGAGACGGACTTCAAATTCAAGACCGTTTTGCAGTTCGAGGGGCGCAACGCCGCCGGGTACATGGGCAACATCCCGGAACTGGCGCGCGATCTGGACAAGTGGCTCAACGAGGGCTGGCGCGTGGCGCTGCTGGCCGGCGGCGTGGCGCGCGCAAAGCGCCTGCAGTCGGCGCTGGCGGCGCAGAAGGTACAGGCGCAGCTGCCGGACGAGCCGCCCGAGGCGCTGCCGGAGGGCGAGGCGGTCATCCTGCCCGCCACGCTTTCGCGCGGCTTCCTCTATCCTGCGGCGAAACTGGCCGTCGTCTGCGAAACGGACATCTTCGGCATGGGCCGCCAGAAGGCGCGTTCGCGCGCCAAGAGCGGCGAAAAGCTGGCCGCGTTTACAGACCTCGCCGTCGGCGACTACGTGGTGCATGAAAACCACGGCGTCGGCCAGTACATGGGCACGGTGCGCCTCGCCTCGGAGGGCACCTACCGCGATTTTCTGCACATCCGCTATCAGGGCTCGGACAAACTCTACGTGCCCACCGACCAACTCGACCGCGTGCAGAAATACATCGGCTCCGAGGGCGAGACGCCCAAACTCAACCGCCTCTCCGGCGGCGAATGGCAGCGGCAGAAGGCGCGCGTCAAGGCCTCCATCCAGGAGATCGCCGGCGAGCTTTTGAAGCTCTACGCCCACCGCGAGGCCACGCCCGGCCACGCCTTCGACCCGGACACCCCCTGGCAGCGCGAGTTTGAGGACAGCTTCCCCTACGAGGAGACCCCCGACCAGCTCGCCGCCATCGAGGACATCAAGCGCGACATGGAAAAGCCGCGCATCATGGACCGCCTGCTCTGCGGCGACGTGGGCTACGGCAAGACCGAAGTGGCCCTGCGCGCCATCTTCAAATGCGTAATGGGCGGCAAGCAGGCGGCGCTGCTGGCTCCGACCACCATCCTCGTGCAGCAGCACTACGCCACGATGATGAACCGCTTCCACGGCTTCCCCGTCAAGGTGGACACGCTCTCGCGCTTCAAGACCGCGCAGGAGCAGAAGGAGGTCATCCGCCAACTGGAGGCGGGGGAACTGGACGTGGTCATCGGCACCCACCGCCTGCTGGGCAAGGACGTGAACTTCAAGGACTTGGGCCTTCTCGTCGTGGACGAGGAACAGCGCTTCGGCGTCACCCACAAGGAGGCCATCAAAAAGCTCAAGCGCACCGTGGACGTGCTGACCCTCACGGCCACGCCCATACCGCGCACGCTGCACATGTCCATGGTAGGCATCCGCGATATGAGCCTGTTGCAGTCCCCGCCCGAGGAGCGCTACCCGGTGCAGACCTATGTGGTCGAGTACTCGGACGGCCTCGTGCGCGACGCCATCCTCCGCGAACTGGGGCGCGGCGGGCAGGTCTACGTGCTCAACAACCGCGTGCAGACCATCGACGTGGTCTATACGCGGCTGAAAAAGCTCGTGCCCGAGGCGCGCATCGCCGTCGGCCACGGCCAGATGCGCGAACATGCGCTGGAAGACGTGATGCTCGACTTTTACGAGGGCAAGTTCGACGTGCTTCTGTGTACGACCATCATCGAAGCCGGGCTGGACGTGCCGCGCGCCAACACGCTCATCGTGCTGGACGCCGACCGCTTCGGCCTTGCGCAGCTTTATCAGCTTCGCGGCCGCGTGGGCCGCTCCAACCGCCTCGCCTACGCCTACCTCACCGTCAGCCCCACCAAGGTGCTCACCGAGGCGGCGGAAAAGCGCTTAAACGCCATCCGCGAGTTCACCGAGTTCGGCTCCGGCTTCCGCGTGGCCATGCGCGATCTGGAAATTCGCGGCGCGGGCAACCTGCTGGGCGCGGAGCAGTCCGGCTTCATGGCCTCGGTGGGCTACGACCTCTATGTAAAGATGATCGAGGAAACCGTGCGCGAGATGCGCGGCGACGTCTCCCGCGGCGATGTGGAGACGCGCGTGGATCTCAAGGTGGATGCCTATCTGCCGCAGGAATACGTGCCCAGCGACGTCATGCGCGTGGAGATGTACAAGAAGATCGCCTCCATCCGCGACCACGCCGGCCGCGAGGACCTCATCGAGGAACTGATCGACCGCTTCGGCGACCCCAACCGCCCGGTGATGAACCTCATCGAGATCGCCCACCTCAAGGCGCTCTGTTCGCGGTTGGGCATCGACAATGTGAGCATGAAGGGCAGCGAGATGGTGCTGCGCTTCTCCATCGCCGCGCAACTCAATCCCATGAAATTGCTCATGGCCGTCAAGCCCCACGAGGCGAGATTGCGGCTGGTGGGCACGAACCCGCCCGCCCTGCGCTTCTTTGACGTCAAGCGCAAGACCGCCGAGGAACTTTTGCCCGAGGCCGTGCGCGTCATGGAGGACATACTCGCCCGCATGGAGGGCAAAGAGGAGGTGCAGGCGTGAGTTTTCTGCCTGTCACATTGGCCGAGTGCCGCGCGCGTGGCTGGGAGACGCCGGACTTTGTCTATGTCACCGGCGACGCCTACGTCGATCACCCCTCCTTCGGGCTGGCCATCATCTCCCGCGTGCTGGAAAAGGCCGGCTACCGCGTGGCCATGCTGCCGCAGCCGGACTGGCATTCCTGCGAGGACTTTCAGCGCTTTGGCCGCCCGCGCCTCGGCTTTCTCGTCACCGCCGGGGTTATCGACTCGATGGTCAACCACTACACCGTGGCGAAAAAGCCCCGCGACCGCGACGTATATTCCCCCGGCGGCAGGGCGGGCATGCGCCCGGACCGCGCCACCATCGTCTACGCCAACCGCATCCGTCAGGCGTACGGCAATGTGCCGATTTTGCTCGGCGGCGTGGAGGCGTCGCTGCGCCGCTTCGCCCACTACGACTACTGGGACGACCGCGTGCGCAATTCCTGCCTCGTGGACGCGGGCGCGGACGTGCTGCTGTTCGGCATGGGCGAAAGGTCCATCCTCCGCGCCGCCAAATGGCTGGAGGAGGGCCGCCCCATTGCCGACCTGCGCGTTCCCGGCACCTGCGTGATGGTTTCCGAGCCGCCCGCGGGGGCGCTCGTGCTGCCCGCCATGGAGGAAGTCGCCGCCGACCGCGCCGCCTACGCCCGCGCCTTCAAAACGCAGTACGACGAACAGGACCCCGTGCGCGGCCACGCGCTCTGCCAGAAGCACGGCAAGCGCTACCTTCTGCAAAACCCGCCGGACATGCCCCTTTCGCGGCAGGAGCTGGACGAGGTCTACGCCCTGCCCTACGAGCGCGCCTGGCACCCCATGTACGACAGGGACGGCGGCGTGCCCGCGCTTGCCGAGGTCAAGTTCTCCATCGCCCACGTGCGCGGCTGCTTCGGGGCCTGCAACTTCTGCGCCCTCACCTTCCATCAGGGGCGCATCGTTACCTCGCGCAGCAAGGCGTCCGTCCTCCGCGAGGCGAAATTGCTGGCGCGCTCGCGCGATTTCAAGGGCTACATCCACGATGTCGGCGGCCCCACGGCCAACTTCCGCCAGCCCGCCTGCAAGGGCCAGCTTGAACGCGGGGCCTGCAAGGGCAAACAGTGCCTCTTCCCCAAGCCCTGCAAAAACCTCGACGCCAGCCACCGCGAATATGTGGACATCCTCCGCGCCCTGCGCGAAATTCCCGGGGTGAAGAAGGTGTTCGTGCGCTCCGGCGTGCGCTTTGACTACGCTCTCGCGGATAAGGATGGGACGTTTCTGCGCGAACTCGTCGCCCACCACGTCAGCGGCCAACTCAAGGTGGCCCCGGAACACATCAGCCCCCGCGTGCTGCGCTGCATGGGCAAGCCCGCGCCCGAGGTCTTCGAGCGCTTCGCGCGCCGCTTTCAGCAGCTCAACGAGGAGATGGGGCTGAAGCAGTACCTCGTGCCCTACTTCATCTCCAGCCACCCCGGCTGCGGGCTTGCCGACGCGGTGCTGCTGGCTGAGTACATCCACGATACCGGCCGCCACCCCGAGCAGGTGCAGGACTTTTACCCCACCCCCGGCACGCTCTCCACGGCCATGTTCTATACCGGCCTCGACCCGCGCGACATGGCTCCCGTCTACGTGCCGCGCGACCCGCACGAAAAGGCCATGCAGCGCGCGCTGATGCAGTATTTCCGCCCCGAGAACCACGCGCTGGTGCTCGAAGCCCTGCGCCGCGCCGGGCGGGAAGATCTGATCGGCTTTGGCAGGGAATGCCTCGTCCCCCCGCGCCTCATCCGGCGGGAGGGGAAGGGGGAGAAGGACGCCCGCCTCGCGCCCGGCAAGCCCAAGGACGGCCCCCGCAAAGGCGGCAGGGCGGAAAGCGCGCCCGGAAGAAGTGGCAAGCCCAAAGACGCGCCTCGCAAGGGCGGCAGGCCGGAATCGTTCGCGCAGCGAAACGGCAGGCCGGGGCATCCCGCCGCGCCCAAGCCCAAAAAGAAGCGCCCCGCCAGACCCTCGCCCACCGGCAAGCGGCGCGTGTAGACATCGCCCCATGGCGGCCCATGGACAGAAGATTCACCCTCTGTCCGTGGGCCGCTTTTTGTGGGCTTTTCGCCGTCGCTTGCGGGGTAAATCTCTCTATATAGAATCTTTATATAGAAACTTTATAAAAAAGTCATATATGCCAATTCCTTTGTAATATGATTTTTCTATAATGGTATAAGGGAGGGGATTTGGTCATCCCCTCAATATCGCAAAAAGGAATGTGGTGGAAATGTATCTGATCCTGGTGATCGTCGCTGCGCTCGCCGCGCTCGGCTTCGCCGCCTACAACTTCTTCTTTGTGAAGAAGCTGGATGAGGGCACGAGCGCGATGAAGGAAATCGCCGCGGCCATCCGCGAGGGCGCGAACGCCTTCATCAACTACGAGTATAAAGTCCTCTATCTGGTCGTGGCCGTGGTCGCCGTCATTATGGCCGTGGTCACGAGTTGGGAGAGCGCCGCAGCGCTGGTCATCGGCTCGATTATGTCCGGCTGCGCGGGCTTTGTGGGCATGCGCATCGCCACCTACGCCAACGTCCGCGTCTCCAACGAGGCGCGCGTTACCCGCAAGCTGGGAAAGACCCTGCAGGTCGCCTTCCGCGGCGGCAGCGTCATGGGCCTGTGCGTGGCGGGCTTTGCCCTGCTCGGCCTTTCCATCGTCTTTCTGATCTTCGGCTTCGGCATGGGCCAGCTCAACGCGGAGAACTTCGTCTCCACCACGAACTGGATGGGCGTCTCCTTCGTGCCCTTCACCATGACCATGTCCGGCTACGCGCTGGGCTGCTCCATCGTGGCCATGTTCAACCGCGTGGGCGGCGGCATCTACACCAAGGCCGCCGACGTGGGCGCCGACCTGGTGGGCAAGGTGGAGGCCGGCATCCCCGAGGATGACCCCCGCAACCCCGCCACCATCGCCGACAACGTGGGCGACAACGTGGGCGACGTGGCCGGATTGGGCAGCGACCTTCTGGAAAGCTACATGGGCGCCATCTCCTCGGCGGTCATCCTCGCCTTCTCGCTGTTCACCACCAACAATGTCTTGAGCGCCGGTTCCATCACCACGGCGATGCTCCAGTCCATGTTCGTCTACCCGGTGGCCTTCTGCTCGCTGGGCCTGATCGCCTGCGTACTGGGCATCGGCTGGCTGCTGATGCGCAAAAACGTCTCCGACCACCCGCACAAGGAACTCAACGGCGCGACCTACGTCTCCGCAGGTCTTACGCTGGTGCTCGGCCTCATCCTCACCTTCATTATGTTCCGCGGCGTGGACCTCTCCGTGGTCGGCTTCAAACTCGGCTGGTTCTCCCCGTGGGTCGGCGCGGCGCTCGGTCTCATCGCCGGCGTGGTCATCGGCATGATCGCCGAATACTATACTTCCGCGGATTACAAGCCCACGCAGGCCGTGGCGCAGGCCAGCAAGGAAGGCCCGGCGCTGACCATCACGCAGGGCCTGGCGCTGGGCATGAAGAGCTGCATGGCCCCCTGCATTATCCTCGGTCTGGCCATCGTCCTTGCCCACTACGTGGCGGGCGTCTACGGCGTGGCCATGTCGGCGGTGGGCATGCTCTCCTTCGTGGCGGCCACCGTCTCCGTGGACACCTACGGCCCCATCTCCGACAACGCCGGCGGCATCGCCGAGATGAGCGCCCTCGACCCCGAGGTGCGCGAGATCACCGACACGCTCGATTCCGTGGGCAACACCACGGCGGCCATCGGCAAGGGCTTCGCCATCGGCTCCGGCTCGCTGGCGGCGCTGGCGCTGATGATCTCCTACCTCTACGCCTACAACGATCCGACCACCGACCTGGTGCTCAACATCATCAACCCCCTGACGCTGGCCGGCGCCATCATTGGCGCGGCGCTGCCCTTCCTCTTCAGCGGCATGCTCATCGAGGCCGTGGCCAAGGCCGCGCGCAAGATGGTCGAGGAAGTGCGCCGCCAGTTTAAGACCATTCCCGGCATACTCGAGGGCAAGGCCCGCCCGGATTACAAGACCTGCATCTCCATCTCCACCAAGGGCGCCATCGGCGAAATGAAGGTGCCGGCGCTGCTGGCCATCGTCGTGCCCGTGGCGTGCGGCTTCATCGCCGGGCCGGAGTTTGTGGGCGGCCTGATCATCGGCTCCACGCTCTGCTCGATCATGATCGCCATCTTCACCGGCAACGCCGGCGGCGCGTGGGACAACGGCAAGAAGCACATCGAACAGGGCGGCGTCGAAGGCGCGGCCAAGGGCGACGAAGTCCACGCCGCCGCCGTGGTCGGCGACACCGTGGGCGACCCGCTCAAAGACACCGTCGGCCCCTGCCTGGACATCTTCATCAAGATCATGTCCACCGTCTCCCTGGTGGCCGTGGCCGTGTTTTCCAAGTACAACCTCTTTGGCCTGTTCTTCTAAAAAGGGCAGAAAAAGGCTCCGTACCGGCAAGGTGCGGAGCCTTTTCTATATCCCTTCCACCACGGCCTCTTTTGTCCAGGCCACCAGCAGCAGGCCGTCCGTCACCGCTACGCGGGCGGGAACGCCGGTAAATTCGTTGCTCACGCCCATGGGGTAGTCGTCGCGCAAGGTGAAGCCGTGCTGCGGGTATTTGAGGCCCTCGAGGTATACCCCCCGCGCCTCGCCGCCCTGCGCGAACACCGAGAGCATGCCCCGGCTCGCGGCGGCAAAGCGAATTTCGCCGTTGAGGATCGAGGTCACGCTGTAATGTTCCTCCACCAGCACACCGCGCGCCCCCTGCCGGGCGAGGAAGTTGAGCGATTGTAGATTGGCGATGGTGTGGTCGATGCGGCCCCCGGCAGCCCCATAGATGCGTATATCGCGGCAGCCGCGCGCAAGGGCGAGGCGCAGCGCCGCCACCATGTCCGTATCGTCCTTTTCCGCAGGCAGGCGCACCACTTCGCCGCCGTCGGGCGCTTCGCGCAGGGAGTCGAAATCGCCCACCACGACGTCCGCGCGCCTATGCAGGCGGGAAAGCGCTCCCTGTCCTCCGTCGGCGGCGATCACCAGATCGCCTTCCCGGGGCGACCAGTCCCGCGCGCAGAAGTCTCCCGCGCCCACGATCCAGCAGCGCTTTTCCATGCGCCTCACCTCCACGCGGCTATGATACCAGTCCGGGCCGCGAAAGTCAAGGCGCTTTTCCGCGCTTTTCGCCGCCTTTGCCGTTGACGGACTTCGGTTTGTTCTGTTATAATAAGACACAGGACAAGGAGGACGTACCAATGAAGAAAGGCGATCTGCGCCGGCAGGCCATCCTCGACACCGCCGAGGCGCTGTTTTTCCAGCGCGGCTATGAGGAAACTTCCGTTCAGGACATACTGAACGCCATGGGGCTTTCCAAGGGCGGCTTCTACCACCACTTTGAATCGAAAATGTCCGTGCTGGAGGCCGTCAGCGCCCGCCGCGCGGAAAAGAAGTTCACGCAGGCGGCGCGGGAGTTGCGCGCCTCCTCGCTGGGGGCGCTGGAAAAGCTCAACCGCCTCTTCGCGCTGGTGAACATCTTCGAGCGTGAGCAGCCGGAATTTGTGCAGATGGTGCTCAATGTCTGTTTCCGCGGCGGCGACGCGGCGCTTCTGCGCGCCATCCGCGAAGTGACGCTCAGCCAGCTCGGCGCGCTGATGGACGAGATCGTCGTTCAGGGCGTGCGCGAGGGCGTCTTCTATACCCGGCAGTTGGGCGGCATCGGCCGCTTGCTGCTCATGCTGGCGCACGACGTCGAGGACGAGGCCGCGCGGCTGCTCATCGCCGGCGAAGGCAAGCCGGAGAGCGTGGTTTCCATCATCGACGCCCTCAATGTCTACCGCGACAGCGTGGAGCTTTTGCTCAACGCCCCCTACGGCTCGGTGCGCCTGTTCGACGTCGATCGCGTGCTCAAGACCTGCCGCGCGCTGCTGCCCGGGTTGGAAGCGGGGGAGGAAGAAGCATGAAACGGCTTTTTTTCCTGCTTTTCGTCCTGACGTTGACCATCGCCTGCGCCGCTCTTGCCGAGAGCGCGCCGCAAATGGCCCCGCCGCGCCCGCTGGAGACGCCGTCGCCCACCGCCGTGCCGGAAGAGACAGCCACGGCAGAAATAACGGCTACGCCGGAAACAACCGTCACGGCCACGCCGGAAGCTACCGCCCCGCAGGATATCTTTTCCCTGCTCCCGGCGCAGATGCCCACCGTGCCGCCGCAGCCCACGCGCGATCCGGGCCGGCTCACCGGCGTGAAGATCGGCATCGACCCCGGCCATCAGGCGCACGGCAACAGCGCGCAGGAAGCCGTCGCCCCCGGCAGTTCCGAGACGAAGGCCAAGGTTTCCTCCGGCACCTATGGCCGCTTCACCGGCGTGCCGGAATACGAAGTCAATCTGGATATCTCCCTGCAACTGCGCGACGCTCTGGAAGCGCTGGGCTGCGAGGTCTACATGACGCGCGAGACGAACGACGTGGATATCTCCAACCAGGAGCGCGCCATCATGATGAACGAACTGGGCGTGGATCTGGTTCTGCGCATCCACTGCAACGGCTCCACCAACAAAAGCGCGCAGGGCATCGGTCTCTACATCCGCAAGACGGGGACGAACGCCGACGAGTGCATGCGCGCCGCCGAGGCGCTTTTGCCCGCCATGGTCGAGGCCACGGGCGCGGAGAGCGACGGCATTTTCCGCCGCGACACCTACACCGGCCTCAACTGGTCGGAAGTGCCCAGCATCCTTGTGGAGATGGGCTTCATGACCAACGAGGAAGAGGACTACAAACTCAACGACCCCGCCTACCAGCAGCTTCTGGTGCAGGGCATGGTCGAGGGCATTTGCGCCTACATGGGCCGATAAGCGAATGAGGTGACACCTATGGACAGACCCCTGCGCCGGGCGCGGGATTCCTATACCGAACAGGTGCAGATCATCATGCCGCAGCATGTCAACGGCGCGCAGCGCCTCTTTGGCGGCCAATTGATGGCGTGGATCGACGTGGCGGCGGCGGTGGCGGCGCGGCGGCACGCGGGGCGACCCGTGACCACGGCTTCCGTGGACGAACTTTCCTTTCTCCACGCCGCCAATATCGACGACACGGTGGTCCTGGCGGCGCGCGTCACCTACGTGGGCCGCACCAGCATGGAGGTGCGCGTGGACACCTATGTCGAGCGCCTCGACGGCCATCGCGACCCGGTCAACCGTGCCTATCTGGTGATGGTGGCGCTGGACGAAAACGGCGAGCCCACCGAAGTGCCGGGTCTGGTCCTCGAGACGGAGGAGGAGCGCGCCGAATGGGCCGACGGCGAGCGGCGCAGGCTCATGCGCAAGGAGCGCCGCGCCCGGCCATAGGGGGCAAGGACATGCTTTACTGCCTTACGCACGCGAACGTCCTTTCCCAAAGCGGCGTTCCCGACCGTCTCAGAAAGCGCATCGGCCATTACAGCACGCTTAAAAAGGCGCTGGCCGCCCGGGAGCGCGCCGCGCGCCTGAAGCGCTGGAGGCCTGCGAAGTCCTCGTCGGCGTGGACGGCTGGACGGAGGGTTTTGACACCTATGTATATCCATGACCATGAATTTGCCGCGCTTTCGCCATGAGAGCGCGGTATACTTACCCCCATAACGGATCAGGGAGGGAAGAACATGGACGAAAAATGCCTCAGGGTCGGCGTCGGCTTTGCCACCGGCCGCAGGAGTTTTCAGAACGTTTTGCGCTCGTATGTCTATCATCTGGAAGAATCCGGCTTCGTCGCGCCCGGACGGGTGAGCCTGACGCTGCTGGTGGCCTTCGACCCCGCCTACTCCGGCACCGCGCGCGCCGACTATGAGAACATGGAGCCCCGCGTGCGGCAATGGTTCGACGAGGTGGCCTTTTTCTCGCCCGAAGATGTGGAAAACGCGGCGGAGGCGCTGGTCAGGCGCGGCGTGGCCCCGGCGGAGGAAAAGCGCCTGCTCTTTGGCAACGGCTACGCCGCCCAGCGCAACATGGCGCTTTACGAGGCCATGCGCCGCCATCTCGACTGCCTCATTTTCTTTGACGACGACGAGTACCCCATGGCCGTCACCAGCTCCGACTCCGCTGGCGTGGCCCTGTGGAGCGGCCAGCACGTCATCGAGACGCACGTCAAGTACCTGCGCTTTGCCGACGTCACCAACGGCTACCACTGCGGCTATATATCGCCCCTGCCCTCGCTGGAGCTGGACGGCATACTGGACGAAAATACCTTCCGCCGCTTTATCGCCGCCATGTCCAGCGACGTGCTCAAGTGGGAGGACGTGCGCGCCATCATCCAGGGCGGCGGCGTCACCTACGCCGACCGCGCCGTACTCACACAGAGCGGCCCCACGCTGGTGGAGGAGGAAGACCACGCCAAGTTCATCACCGGCGGCAACCTCGGCTTAAGCCTCGCCAGCCCCGAGAAGATACCCCCGTTCTACAATCCCCCCGGCGCGCGCGGCGAGGACAGCTTTTTCAGCACCTGCCTGACCGACTGCGTGGTCAAGCGCGTGCCCGCCTACACGTTCCACGACGGCTTTTCCCTCTACAGCGACCTTCTGCGCGGCGTGCTGCCCACGCGGCTTAAAAGCGTTTCCCTCTACGATTCCCGCGCCGTCACGGAGCGCTTTTTGCGCGCCTGCCTCGGCTGGGTGCGCTACAAGCCGCTCTATACGCGCCTGACCCGCCCGGAGGACTGGCGGGAAGTGCTCCGCGAGGCCGAAGCGGCGCTTGGGGATACCATTCCCGCCGTCTGCGCGTACTTCAACAATCGCGCCTTTGCCGATATTTCTGCGCAGTTTGCCCAGTACTGGCGCGATGTGGATGCACACCTTGCCGAATTTGAGCGCGCGAAGGAACTGTGGGCGCGGATGAAGGAACTTTTGTGAGCCTTCGCGGCGGCGAAAAAAATCGCCCGCGCGCCCTTTTGTAACCTAAGTTCCCTTGACTTTGCGGAATTGTTTCTTTATAATAAACCCGTGTAGGTCATTTGGTTGAAACCCAATCCATAAAGGAGGTCCTCCACTTGAGCATCAAGATGACCGTGGACGGCAATACCGCCGTCAGCCACGTCGCATACGCGTTCAGCGATGTGGCCGCAATCTACCCCATCACGCCTTCCTCGCCCATGGCCGAAGTGGCCGACGAGTGGGCCGCGCAGGGCCGCGACAACCTCTTTGGCCAGAAGGTCCGCATCGCCGAGATGCAGTCCGAAGGCGGCGCCGCCGGCGCTGTGCACGGCTCCCTTGCCGCGGGCGCGCTGACCAGCACGTTCACCGCCTCGCAGGGCCTGCTTTTGATGATCCCCAACATGTACAAGATCTCCGGCGAGTTGCTGCCGGGCGTGTTCCACGTTTCCGCCCGCGCGCTGGCCTATCACGCGCTGTCGATCTTCGGCGACCATTCCGACGTCATGGCCTGCCGCCAGACCGGCTTTGCCATGCTGGCCTCCAACAGCGTGCAGGAAGCGATGGACATGGCGCTGGTCGCCCATGTGTCCGCGCTGAAGGCCTCTGTGCCCTTCCTGCACTTCTTCGACGGCTTCCGCACCTCCCACGAGATCCAGAAGATCGACGGCATCGAGTATGACGAGATGAAGAAACTCGTGCCGTGGGACAAGGTCAAGGCCTTCCGCGAGCGCGCGCTCAACCCCGAGCATCCGCATCAGAGCGGCACGGCCCAGAACCCGGACATCTACTTCCAGGGCCGCGAGGCTGCCAACAAGTACTATCTGGCCACCCCGGACATCGTCGAGGAAGTCATGAACGAAGTCGGCGAACTGACCGGCCGCCACTACAAGCTGTTTGACTACGTGGGCGCCCCGGACGCCGACCGCGTCATCATCGCCATGGGCTCCGGCTGCGACGCCGCCGAGGAGACCGTCAATTACCTGAACAAGCGCGGCGAGAAGGTCGGCCTTGTCAAGGTCCACCTCTACCGCCCCTTCTCCATGAAGCACTTCCTGGCCGCCATCCCGGCCACCTGCAAGAAGATCGCCGTGCTGGACCGCACCAAGGAGTCCGGCTCTCTGGGCGAGCCTCTGTATCTGGACGTCTGCTCCGCGCTGCGCGAGGCGGGCAAGAACGACATCCTCGTCGTCGGCGGCCGCTACGGCCTCGGCTCCAAGGAGTTCAACCCCACCATGGTCAAGGCCGTCTATGACAACCTGGCCAAGGACGAGCCCAAGAACCACTTCACCGTCGGCATCGTCGACGATGTGACCGGCACCTCCCTCGAGTTGGGCGAGAAGATCGACGCCAGCCCCGAAGGTCTGGTCTCCTGCATGTTCTACGGCCTCGGCTCCGACGGCACCGTGGGCGCGAACAAGAACTCCATCAAGATCATCGGCGACCACACCGATATGTACGCGCAGGCGTATTTCAGCTACGATTCCAAGAAGTCCGGCGGCATCACCGTCAGCCACCTGCGCTTCGGCAAGAGCCCGATCATGTCCACCTACCTGATCGACTCCGCGGACTTCATCGCCTGCCACAACCCCGCCTACGTCACCAAGTACGACATGCTCTCCGCCCTCAAGGACGGCGGCGTCTTCCTGCTCAACAGCCCCTGGACGGCCGCGGAGATGGAAGAGCAGCTCCCCGCTTCCATGAAGCAGGCGCTGGCGAAGAAGCACGCCAGGTTCTACACCGTGGACGCCATCAAGCTGGCCCGCGAGGTCGGCATGGGCGGCCGCATCAACACCATCATGCAGGCGGCGTTCTTCAAGCTGGCCAACATCATCCCCTACGAGCAGGCCGATGAGTACATGAAGGCGTATGCGAAGAAGGCCTACGGCAAGAAGGGCGACGCCATCGTCAAGAAGAACTGGGACGCCATCGACATCGCCATCTCCGGCCTGGTCGAGATCCCCGTGCCCGCCGAGTGGGCCAACGCCACCACCGGCGCGGTGCCCGTCAAGGTCGAGGCCACCGAGTACTTCGACGAGGTCATCCAGCCCATCCTCGCGCAGGAAGGCGACAAGCTGCCCGTGTCCAAGCTGGATCCGGCCGGCGTCGTGCCCACCGGCACCACCAAGTACGAAAAGCGCGGCATCGCCGTCATGGTGCCCGAGTGGCAGATCGACAACTGCATCCAGTGCTGCCAGTGCGCCATGGTCTGCCCGCACGCCTGCATCCGCCCCTACATGGTGGACGACGAGGGCAAGGCCAACGCGCCCGAGACCTTCGCCACCAAGCCGGCGCTGGGCCCGAAGTTCAAGGGCCTGACCTTCCGCATGCAGGTTTCCCCGCTGGATTGCACCGGCTGCGAGAACTGCGCGCAGGTCTGCCCGGCGAAGAACAAGGCGCTGGTCATGAAGCCTCTGGCCACCCAGACCGCCGAGGAGAAGAACTGGGAGTACGCCCAGACGCTGCCTGAGTTCAAGGGCGAGGCGCATCCCAAGACCATCAAGGACGCCCAGCTGAAGAAGCCGCTCTTTGAGTTCTCCGGCGCCTGCGCGGGCTGCGGCGAAACCCCGTATGTCAAGCTTGTCACCCAGCTGTTCGGCGACCGCATGATCGTTGCCAACGCCACGGGCTGCTCCTCCATCTACGGCGGCTCCGCTCCCACCTGCCCCTACACCACCAACAACGAAGGCCACGGCCCCGCCTGGGCGAACAGCCTCTTTGAGGACAACGCCGAGTTCGGCTTCGGCATGAACCTGGCCGTCACCCAGCGCCGCAAGAAGCTGGCCGACACCGTCGCAAAGCTCATCGCCATCCCCTACTGCGATGAGGAGATTCAGGCCGCGGGCAAGGAATGGCTCGAGGGCATGGACGACGCCGAGGCCTCCAAGGCCGCCGGCGCGAAGCTGCTGGCCGCCTGCAAGAAGGCCACCGATCCCGCCCGCGATCTGACCGGTACGCCCGGCGAGGCCGCGTGGCTGGCCAACGGCAAGGTCTGCCCCTGCGAGGCCTGCACGCTGGCGCGCGAGGTCGTCGCCGACGCCGATATGCTGACCAAGAAGTCCATCTGGATCTTCGGCGGCGACGGCTGGGCCTACGACATCGGCTACGGCGGACTGGACCACGTGCTGGCCCAGGGCGAGGACGTCAACGTGCTCGTGCTGGATACCGAGGTCTACTCCAACACCGGCGGACAGGCTTCCAAGTCCACGCCGACCGGCTCCGTGGCCAAGTTCGCGGCCGCCGGCAAGCGCACCCGCAAGAAGGATCTGGGCCTGATGGCCATGTCCTACGGCTATGTGTACGTGGCGCAGGTCGCCATGGGCGCGGACATGAACCAGCTGATCAAGGCCATGACCGAGGCCGAGGCCTACAAGGGCCCGTCCCTCATCATCGCCTACGCGCCGTGCATCAACCACGGCATCAAGATGAACCAGGCGCAGGCCGAGATCAAGAAGGCCGTCGCCGCCGGTTACTGGACGATGTACCGCTACAACCCGGATCTGGAGAACCCGCTCACCGTGGATTCCAAGGACCCGACCGAGAGCTATCAGGACTTCATCAAGGGCGAGAACCGCTACGCCTCGCTGCTCAGGCAGTTCCCGGACGTCGCGCCCGCGCTCTTCGAGGAATCCGAGGCCGAGGCCCACAAGCGCCTCGAGACCTACAAGCGCATGGCCGGCAAGTAAGCCAAAACATCGCGTTTTTGCGCCCGGCGCAGAAAAGCAGGCCGTCTCCCCGAAACGGGGAGGCGGCTTTTTGCGGCGAGAAATGCGGGAGATGCGCATATACCGCCCGCGCGATGGAATACGCCGGGCTCGGATAGAGAGAAAGGTCGTTCCTTCAATATGCCGTTCCTGCTATGCCGTCCCCTTTGCGGATATGCTGATAG
>CAMMGP010000006.1 GCA_946496415.1 uncultured Clostridia bacterium
CTCCTGTGTGATGCTTCTATTCTACACCTCATGGGAGGTTTACACAAAGTTTGGGTCGGTCTCCTATCAGAGTTTTGTAAAACATGTCTCTTTATTCTCGCGAAACTCATTGTACCTTATCTTTCATAAGCGTCACGCTCATAGTATTTTTCTAAACTGCATTTATGCTTTAGTGGAACATGAAGCTTTAAGGCATCTATTTGATCACCAAAGCATGACCATCCGTCAAGCATGTGGTACGCACAAAGGCTAAAAGCCTATGAATACCGGCCAGTGTCTCAAGGCGCTGGCTTTCGCATGTTCAAGCCTATTGCCCTTGCCTCTTTTGCCTCCCCTCAAGGGATCTTCGCATTACTTTCTACCCTTAAAAAGGTCCCTATATTCTCGCACGTTCAGCTTGTCCATTGCTATGTTGTGCTTCTCCCACTCCCTCTATACACTTTTTGATCGCTGCATTATTCACAACTGTCGATACATAGTATCCTTCCGACCAGAAGTGTCGGTTCCCAAACTTATACTTCAGGTTTGCATGTTTGTCAAACATCATCAGCGCACTTTTCCCTTTTGAGTGCCCCATAAAGATACGCTCATCTTTGGCGGTATACTGATTAGCAGGCGTACGGGATCCGGTATCATGTTCCCTTCCACTATCTCCACTCCCTTGTACTTGCACAGCGTCAGTATGATCCCCCGCAAATCTGCTCTGCACGGGTTGTAGATGATCTCTCTTTGGCACTTTGGCGCAAACACCACATGATAGTTGCACACCCACTTGGTATGCGCCAGACTGTTTGTCTGGTTTGCCATACATCTCACCTTCCTTGGTGCAATAGGCCTGAATAACTTCATTGTACCTCGGAAGGTGTTCTCTTGGTTTAACCTCTTGTTATCTCACCCGCATAGCGGGTGGTTCCCTGTTTCCCTTCGCTCAACTGCCTAAAGGCACTAAACAAAGCGCCGCCCTCGCATCCCGAAAGCGGCGCAAACGCCCGTTGCGCTTATGGCGGGTTTTTCCCGGAAAGCCGTGAGCCTGTCGCGGCGCATCTCCGGCTATGCGCTCTGCATCGCCCGGCGCGCGAGGAGCTTTTTCATCACCAGCGCGTGGATGGCAATGGAGGTCAGCGGGCCGACGACATCCGAGATCGCCTCGGCGTAAAACGTCGCCTCGACGCCCCAGAGACTTGGCAACACGAACAGCGCGGCAAAGTACACCGCCTTGCGCCAGAAGGACAGCGGCCAGGCATAGCGCACCTGGCCGATGGCCGTGAAGCCATCGACGATCTCATATTGCAATCCCAGGGGGATCAATGCCAGCGTACAAACGCGGATCGCCCAGGCTGCCTTTTCCAGCACCAGCGCGTCCGACGTAAACAGGCGGGCGAACAGCCCTCCCGCCAGCCAGGCCACGCCAAACATGATCGCCGCAAACGCCAGGCACCAGCGAAAGATGTTCCTCTGCGCGCGCATCACGCGGTCGACCTTTCGCGCGCCGTAATTGAAACTGAGGATGGGCTGCGTGCCGCCGCTGATGCCTCCCAGCGGCATCGTCACTACGAGCATGAAGCTCTGAACGATGGTGGCCACGGTGATCAGCAAATCGCCCTCCCCCGCGCCGCCATAGCGCTGGAGCACGGCGTTCATGGCGATGATCATGGCGTTGTCCACCGCGATGATCGAAAAGGGCGTAAAGCCGAGCGTCAGTACGCGGCGAATGATGGCGGATTCCAGGCGGGGCCGCTCGATGCGGATCTGCGCGCGCCGGCCCAGCAGAAAGCGCAGCGCGTAGGCGCAGCTGCATGCCTGAGAGATCACCGTGGCGATGGCGGCGCCCCGCACGCCCATATCCAGCGCAAAAATGAACACGGGATCGAGCACGATGTTCATCACCGCGCCCAGCAGCACGGAAAACATCGCTTTGCGCGCGTATCCCTGTGCCGTGACGAAGGAGTTCATACCCGTGGACAGCAGGGCAAAAACCGTGCCGGTCATGTAATAGAGAAAATAGGCGTCCGCATAGGGCAGCGTACTGGCGCTGGCTCCGAAAAAGAGCAGCATTGGCCGCCGCAAGGGGATCACCGCCGCCATCAGCGCAAGCGCGAACAGGCACAGCAGCACGAAGCAGTTGGAAAGTATCTTTCTCGCCCCCGCCTCGTCGCCCTCACCCATCTTGATGCTCATCAGCGGCGCGCCACCCATGCCGACCAGCGAGGCGACCGATCCGATCATCGTCACCACCGGCCCGCATACGCCAACACCGGCCAGCGCCAATTCTCCCACCTCGGGGATGTGGCCGATATACATGCGGTCGACGATGCTGTAAAGCACGCTCACAAACTGCGCGAGCATGCTTGGCAGGGCGATCCTGCGCACCAGTTTGCGGATATCGTCCCTGCCAAGATCATTTTCCATGCGTGTTTGGCGGTTGTCTTTCATTTCTTTCCCCCGCGCACAAAGCGCCGTGCCTTGAGATCCGCGAGGTATCATAGCACCAAACAGCGCCGGAAGTCAACGAAGTTTCGCGCAAGGGTGTGTTACGCCGAATGCATGTTTCCCCATCCGTCCGGCCGTCCCTTACGGGCAAAAGCCGGCAGATCAAGGCGTGCCCCGGACTGGGCACATGATCTGCCGGCTTTTGCCGCGCTCGATTTTTGATTTTTCCGGACGGCGGACGCGCGCGTTCGCTTCGCCGCGCCTTCAGTTTGCGGCCGGGCTGTTCTCGTATCTGCGAATGACGTGCGTATTCTTGCCATTCTTCTTTGCCTCATAGAGGGCGGCGTCCGCCTGCCTGAATAGGCTGTTATAGTCGGCGGCCTGATTGTCTACCACTACCGCGCCGACGCTGCACGTAACGCCGTCTTTCGCCCCATCTACCCGGAAGGACGCCATCTGTTCGCGGAGCCTGCAACATTTGCGCTCGACGCCGTCGAGCGACGCCATGCCCTTAGCCAGAACGACGAACTCATCGCCGCCAAAGCGGCCGATCACGTCTGAAGATCGAAACAACTTCTGCAGCATATTGCCCGTGCGGCGCAGGATGGCGTCGCCGCCCAGATGGCCGGCCGTATCGTTGATGCGTTTGAAGTCGTCAAGATCAAGAATGAGAAAGGCGCACCTGGTTCTGGGAGCGCTGGCTTGTAGATAATTGACCATCGCGTCCCTGCAAGCGCGCTTGTTGAAGATGTCGGAAAACACATCGCGGGTGCTAAGCAGCTTGTATTTTACCCGCGCCTCGTAGTCGCGGATGCGCAGCGCCGTGGTCAGCGCATCCACCGCCAGGGCGAAAAAGACGGCGACGATGGCCTCAAAGACGTCATAGCGGGCGATGGACAAGGGCTTGAACGCCATGGTCATGGCGCAAAAAGCGATCACCGCCAAGCCGATAAGGGCAAAGGTGAGCCAAAATGGCAACGTAAAAAGCACCGGCATGATGACGCAGAGCATCGAAAGGAAGGAACCGGGCGCATCAGGCGTGCCGGGCGCGTCGATGGCGATGATGCCCATGAAAAGCACGACTTCATAGACGACGCAGAGCGCAACGGCCATGCGTCCGCTCTCCTTCCCCTTCCAACTGTACAGAAAGGTGATGGCGGCCAGTAGTATGCTGACAGGAACGAAAGCCAGATGCCACACAGAAGGCTTCCATCCGGGAAGGATGTAAGGCGTAGCCAGCAGAAAAACGGCGAGCAGCAAAAAGGTCAGCGGCGTGACCTTGTTGAGCGTGCGCAGATTGTTGACGGCGATCTCACGGGCGTCGTCGCGATGGTAGCGCCTGCGCGCCTCCAGATAGGCGAGCCAATTCTGCCAGAGCCTGCGCAAAGGCGCCATCCCCTTCCCTCTGCCAGCCGGACACAGCGCGACGTCCGACGCACGTTCGTTATCTGTATTTGTAATACGCAGAATGCTTCTACCGCGCAAGACGCGGGACGCGTTTTGTTCTGCATAGTGGATATTCGACCGTAAACCGGCGCCGCGAGGCTCTCAGGCGGCCATACGGACGATTCAAGCGTTCCCGTCCTTTGCCGCCACGACGTCGTCCAATATCGCCGCCACCGCCAGCACCGTGGGCGTGCAATCTCCCTCGATGGCCAGGCGCGGCTTGATCGCGGAGCAGTCCAGGCTGCCCAGTTCTCCGCGTACACGCTCCAGGAAGGGCACGACCGTTTCCTCTTTGAGCGGCGTGGTCTTCTCCGCCGCGCCCGCGTACTTCATCGAGAGCACCATCAGCGCGCCGGCGATGGCGCCGCAAGTACTGCCGATCCCCATGCCGCCGCCAAAGGCCGCGCTCACGCGCATGTCCTCCTCGCGCATGCCAAGATCATAGGCGATATTCGCGCCGCGGAGTATGCGCTCGCAGCAGTTGAGGTTGACGCCGCCGTAGCGCTCGCGCTCTTCCTCGGTATAGAACGCCGCCTTGCCAAAATTGGCGGCGATGAGATCATAAAGCTTGCCACGCATCGTCTTTTCCTCCTCGAACCATATTCCTGCACATATTTTAACATGGAGCGCGGGAAAAGTCCAGAAAAAGAAAGGCCGGACAGCGCCGGCCAGAGAATATGTACGTGCTTATTGCAGTTCAAATTCCATGGAGACAGAGGCGTCCACGCTCACCAGGGCCGCCTGCACCAGCGTGCCCGCGCCGCCGCTTTCCGTTGCCGCCGCGTCCATCATGGCATAGTTGCGCATGCTGTCATAGGTGTAAACGCCGGACTCGGCGATGCTCTCAATGGAGGCGATCTGCAGCCCCGCGGCCGCGGCCAGCACTTCGGCCTTGCGGCGCGCGTCCTCTACCGCCTTGGTCAGGGCCTGCTCGCGGGCCTCGCTGTCGTCCTGCACGGTGAACTGCACATTGTCCAGCGTGTTGGCCCCGGCGGCAAAGGCGGCGTCGATCAGCGCGCCGACATTGTCAATATCCGTGGTGCGCACGGAAAGGGTGTTGTTGGCCGTGTAGCCGACGATGACCTCGGTGTTGTCAGAATAATCGTAATTGGCGTAGATATTGATCGAATCCGTATTGATCTCGGATTCCTTCGCGCCCGCGTCCAGGAGCGACTGCTTGATGGCGGCGATCTTTTCGTTGACGGTCGACTGCGCGACGAGCACGTCTGTGGACGCTTCGCGCACGCCGACGGTGACGACGGCCAGGTCGCTTTCGACCAGCACCGTACCGCTTCCGGAAACGGTCAGCTTCGTCCCCTCCGCGAGCGCCGCCCCGGTTCCCAGCGCCAAAATGGCGAGGCAAAGCAGCATGACAAACATCTTTTTCATCGTTTTTCCCTCCCGTTTTGTGAAATATTGCATTCGCCGGGCGCAGGGAAAGAAGCGTGGCGGCCTTTGGCGGTCACGAAACCTTCCCTATGCGATCTCCGGTGAAACTGAACGAAAATGAATGGTCAATCGTGCCGGCGGCGATTGATGAAGGATATGCCGGCCCAGATGAGCGCGACGATGAGGACCGCCGCCACGGCAATGCCCGCGTAAGGGGCGATCACCGCCAGCGAGACGCCCATATCGTGGAAAAATGCGCCAAGCGATTCCAGAGAACGGCGCAGGCCCTGACTCGCAGAGCCGCCCGTCGTCGTCCCACCTGTGATGGCGGTGGCCTTCAGTTGCGCGCCTTCGTGCAAAACGATGTCCACGCGGGCGTATTCCAGCTGGCTATCAAAATTGCGCAGCTTGCTTTCCAGCGTATCGATCTGCGCATAGACGTCCTGCAACTGCGCATCCAGCGCCTGCAATTCCTCGCTGTCCGCCGCGGTAGCGATCAGTTCGTTGAGGCGGTCTTTTTCCAGGCGCAGCGTTTCCAGGCGGCCCTGCGCATCATAATAGTTGGTAGAAATATCCTCGCTGTTGACTGACCGGTAGGTCACTTCAGAGACAAAGTCCAGCGCCTGCAGGAAAGCGTCCAGTTCAGCGGTGGGCACATCGGCGGCGATGGTGGCGCTGCGCGCGCCGTTCTGGCCGCTGATCGCGTCGGAAACGATATGTCCGTTGTATTCCTCCACGAGCCCTTGGATGGACTGATGCGCGGTATCGAAACTCTCGCTGTACATCTCGCGCGCGGCGCTGCGAACGAAGAGTTTCTCGTCTTGCGCCTGAACGCCGCTCTCGCCTTCGGAAACCGCTTCCTCCGCCACAGGCAGAGAGGCGGGCGCGATGTCGGACGCTTCCGGCGCCGTGGCGTCCTCCGCGTCGCCGGCGACCATGGCTCCGTCGGATTCGATCTGCGCGTAGCGCGCCAGCGCCGGCTCTTCGGCGGCGGAATAGCCTTGCGCGACGTCATAATACTCGGCCCTGGGGGCGCTGGTGGCGATATGTACGCCGGATGCCGACAGTTCGGCGTCAAAGTCGAGCACGCCCGTGGCACGGAAGACCGCCGTCGTTCCCGCCAGCAGCACAAAGGCCGCCGCCGCTGCGGAAATGGCGCGATAGAAGCCGCGCCGCTTGCGCCGCCGCGATTCCTGCTTGACGACATTGCGCCAACCGGCCTGGGCCGCGAGCGGAACGCTCAGGCCTTCGTTCATCTGTAAGAGCGCTTCGCGGATCGCTTCGGCGCAGCGAAGTTCCTCGCGGCAAGTGGAGCAGCCCTGCGCATGGGCCAAAAACGCCTGCCGCTCAGGCTGCGTCATTTCGCCGTCGAGATATGCGTCCAGGCGATCCAAAAACTCTTTGCAGTTCATGCGCACGCTCTCCTTTCGTTGATTTCATCTTTTAGACGCCGGGGCGGTCAAAAAGTTCCATTTGCGCGGAAAGAATTTCACGCAAACGCGCGCGCGCGCGGCTGATGCGCGATTTGATGGTGCCGACGTTGGCGCCGAGTATATCGGCGATCTCATCATAGGAACAGCCCTGTATATCGCGCAGAACCACGGCGGAACGCATGTCCTCCGGCAATTCCTGGATCGCGCGCTCAAGGGCGCGGCGCTGCTCCGTGCGCATGGCGTGATGCTCGGGCGTATCCATGTCGTCGACAGGCGCCCAACCCGCGTTGATGCGCTCGTCGAGCGACGAGGCTTTGCGGCGCTTGCCCCGGCGCAACTCGTCCAGGCATGTGTTCATGGTGATGCGGTACACCCAGGTGGCAAAGGAGGACTGGCCTTTAAAACTGGAAATGGAACGGTAGATGCGCAGCATCGCTTCCTGGAGGCAATCCTGCGCGTCTTCCCGATGCCCGCACATGCGCAGGGCGACCGCGTACATGCGCCCCTCCTGCGCGGCCATCAACTCGGAAAACGCCTGTCCATCTCCACTTGCGGCCCGCTCGATCAGGGCCTTTTCGTCCATCTGCACGCAGTCACCTCCTTTTACACCAGTCTTATTATACACGAAAATTGAATTTTTGCCTAGGGCTTGATTTTTCCGCGGGAATCATGTATAATGGGAAGCACGGTCGCGCCGGTGTGATGGAATGGCAGACGTGACGGACTCAAAATCCGTTGGTGGCGACACCGTGTGGGTTCAAGTCCCACCACCGGCACCACGATCCCGGATGCAGCAGCATTCGGGATTTTTGTTTGTTCTGCCTTTCAGGGGCGCGTAGGGCCGTTCGCGCCATGCGGGGGCATTTCCGATTTCCGTCTTTTATAGCAAGTTTCAGAGCTTATATAACATTCACATTTTAGCATTCTTCACCATTTATTGCTTAATTTTTTGGGTGTATTGACTTTTTTTGCGCGCCCATGTATAATCAACACAACATGGAGGGTCGAGTATGAAGCAATCCCTGTTTCTGATCAATTTCCCGCGACAGTACGCGGAAGGATATACGCAGGCCGAAGCCATACGCTTTGCCAAGGAGGCAGGATTCGCGGGCGTGGAGGCGGCCAATGTCGCCGAGCTGGCCACGCCCGATGTTAAAAAGGCGGAAGCTCTGCGCAGGGTGTCGGAATCTCTGGGGCTGCCGGTGGTGTGCATGTCCATGCCCATCCGTCTGGAATGCGAAAACTGGCGCGAACAGGTCGATCTGCTCAAACGCTACATAGACGTCACCCACACCCTGGGCGCGCGCCTGTTTCATCACACGTTCGTGCCTACGCTCAGTTTCGGGGCCGAAGAAATGCCTGCCTATGGCGACATACGCGCGCAGCTTATCGAAGCGGCGAGCACGGTGCAGGAGTACGCCGCTTCCCGAGGCGTGGTCTGCGTCTATGAAGATCAGGGCTTCGTGGTCAACGGCATACACGATTACGAGGATTTCTATCGACATCTGCCGCGCGGCAACAAGGGCGTCGTCGCCGATCTTGGCAATATTTACTTCTATGGCGAGGAACCCGCGCGCTTTGCCGCGCATTTCCTGCGCGACATACGCCATGTACACGTCAAGGATTATCTGCGCAAAAACGGCGGAGGACAATTCCCCGGCCGCGGCTGGTATTTGAGCAAACAGGGCGACTTTCTGCGCGGCACGGTCATTGGGCATGGCGTCACGGACTTTGTGCCCATCTTTCGCACGCTGATCCAGGGCGGATACGACGGCTGGTATTCCATCGAATTCGACGGCCCGGAAGATCCGTTCTACGCCGCAACCCTGGGGCGGGAAAACATGCAGTACTATTATGAAGAAGCGATGCGCCAGCTCCAATACATCGAAGACGTCCGCCTTGGCGAATGAACGCGCCATCATTTTTCAACGCCGCTGCGCAACGCCGCTGCGTGCGGCGTTTTTTATGCTCATATGGCAAACGGAATTGATTGCCGCGGCGATCTGTGCTATACTGTCTCGCGGGAAACTTTGGCGGGCAATGCCGGCTTTACAAAGCGCTGGCGAAAGGACGGGCAAATGATCGATCACATTGAGATCCGCGGCGCGCGGGTACACAATCTAAAAAATGTAGACGTGGATATCCCCCTGGGCAAGATCGTCGGCGTGGCCGGCGTGTCCGGATCAGGCAAATCCTCTCTGGCGCTGGGCGTGCTCTACGCCGAGGGCTCGCGCCGCTATCTGGAGGCGCTCTCCACCTACACGCGGCGGCGGATGACGCAGGCGACGCGAGCGCAGGTGGATGAAGCGCTGTATGTTCCGGCGGCGCTGGCCCTGCATCAGCGGCCGGGCGTGCCGGGCATCCGCAGCACGTTCGGCACCGGCACGGAACTGTTAAACAGCCTGCGGCTGCTGTATTCGCGGCTGGCCAGCCACCGCTGCCCCAACGGGCACTACCTGGAGCCGACGCTGGCGGTGGCCGCCGGGCAGGAACTGATCTGCCCGGAGTGCGGGGCGCATTTCTACGCGCCCTCCGCCGAGGAACTGGCCTTCAACAGCCAGGGCGCCTGCCGCACCTGCGGCGGCACGGGCATCGTGCGCACGGTGGATCGCTCCACGCTGGTTCCGGACGAGAGCCTGACCATCAACGAGGGCGCGGTGGCGCCGTGGAACTCGCTGATGTGGTCTTTGATGACCGACGTCTGCCGGGCGATGGGCGTGCGCACGAACGTGCCCTTCCGCGAACTCACGGAGGAAGAAAAAGCCATCGTCTACGACGGCCCGGCGGTGAAAAAGCACATCCTCTACCGGCCCAAGAACGGCGAACAGGCCGGAGAACTGGACTTTACCTATTACAGCGCCGTCCACACCGTGGAGAACGCCCTTGCCAAGGTCAAGGATGAAAAGGGCATGAAGCGCGTGGAGAAGTTTTTGAAGCAGGACACCTGTCCAGATTGCGGCGGCACGCGCCTGTGCGCATCGGCGCGGCAGCCGCGAGTGCGCGGCATCTCTCTGGACGAAGCCTGCAAAATGACGCTTTCCACGCTTGTGAAGTGGGTGGCGGGCGTGCCGGAAACGTTGCCCGAGGCCATGCGGCCGATGGCGGCGAGCATCTGCGAATCCTTTGCCAATGTGGCCAGGCGGCTGATGGATCTGGGGCTTGGCTATCTCGCCCTTGACCGCGCCGCCGCAACGCTCTCCACCGGCGAGCGGCAGCGGATGCAGCTTGCCCGCGCCGTGCGCAACCGCACAACCGGCGTGCTCTACGTGCTGGACGAGCCTTCCATCGGCCTGCATCCCGCCAACATCGTCGGCCTCACGGGCGTGATGCGCGATCTGGTGGCCGACGGCAATTCCGTGTTGCTGGTCGATCACGACGCGCAGATACTCGCCGAAGCCGACCATCTGGTGGAAATGGGCCCGGGCGCGGGCGCGGCCGGCGGGCATGTCATCGCGCAGGGAACGGTGGCGCAACTGGCCGCCAACCCCGATTCCCGGATCGGCCCCTTCCTCCGCGAAAGGGGAACCGCCGGATCGCGGGCGCGGACGCGCAAAGAGGCGCTGTTTGACCTCGGGCGGCTGTGCCTTTCCACCGGGGCCATCCACACCGTACACCCCTTGGAAGTGGAATTTCCCAAGGGGCGGCTGAGCGTCGTCACCGGCGTGTCCGGCTCGGGCAAGACCACGCTGATCCTCGAAAGCCTCATCCCGGCGCTGGAGGCGGCCATAGAGGGGCGCAAGCTGCCGGAGCACGTGCGCGCCGTGGAGGCGCCCGGCATTTCGCAGGTCAAGCTGATCGACGCCACGCCCATCGGCATCAACGTGCGCTCCACGGTGGCCACCTACGCCAACGTACACGACGAATTGCGCAAGATCTTCGCCCGCACCGACGACGCCAGAAGGCTGGGGTACAAGGCCGGGGACTTTTCCTACAACACGGGCAAACTCCGTTGCCCCACCTGCGACGGCACAGACGTCATCAGCCTGGACGTGCAGTTTTTGCCGGACGTGGACATCCCCTGCCCCGCCTGCCGCGGCTCACGCTACGGCAGGGACGCGGAGCGCGTGCGCTGCGCAAACAGCGCCGGGGAACGCTTCACGCTGCCGGAATTGATGGCCATGGACGTACACACGGCGCTGAAGGCATGCCGGGAGATGAAACTCGTCTCGCAGCGCCTGCAGGTGCTGGAAGATCTGGGACTCGGCTACCTGACGCTCGGCGAAGAGACGCCCAGCCTTTCCGGCGGCGAGGCGCAGCGGCTGAAGCTGGCCAGCGAGATGGGCCGGGCACAGGACGATTCCGTATTCGTCTTTGACGAGCCGACCATCGGTCTGCATCCGCTGGACGTACGCACGCTTTTGGGCGTATTCCAGACGCTCATCGACCATGGCGCCACGGTGGTGGTCATCGAGCACGACCTCGACGTCATTCGCAGCGCGGACTACATCGTGGACATGGGGCCGGGCGGCGGCGAGGAGGGCGGCAGGATCGTCGCGACCGGCACGCCGGAGGACATACGCAGCGCCCCGGAGAGCGTTACGGGCAGGTTTCTGTAAGGCGCGGCAAAACGCCCGCCGCGCAGCTGTTGCGCGGAGGCGAAATGTGTTTATCTATTATAAAGAGAGGGCCCAAAAATTCCGTTTGACAGGCAGCCGTTTCGACGTATAATAGAAGGGGGCTGCACAGCGGCTCTCGCACAGCAAAGGACGTGAGGCAAAAGATGCTGCAACTGCAAGATATTGCGTGGAGCGCCCCGGACGGGGAGCGCATTTTGAAGGGCGTGAGCCTGACCGTGCCGGACGACACGCTGATGGTCATTACCGGCCCCAACGGCGGCGGCAAGACCACGCTGGCCAAGGTCATCGCCGGTCTGGAAAGGCCCGAGAGCGGGCGCATACTGCTCGACGGCGAGGACATCACCGATCTGAACGTCACCGAGCGCGCCAAGCGCGGCGTCAGCTACGCCTTCCAGCAGCCGGTTCGCTTCAAGGGACTGGTGGTGCGTCAGCTTTTGGAACTGGCCGCGGGCGAAAAACTCTCCGAGGCCAAGCTCTGCGACGTGCTCAGCCAGGTTGGATTGTGCGCGCGCGAGTACATCGACCGCGAGGTCAACGCCACCCTCTCCGGCGGCGAGATCAAGCGCATAGAGATCGCCACCGTGCTTTTGCGCCATTCGCGGCTGTCCATCTTCGACGAGCCGGAGGCCGGCATAGATTTGTGGAGTTTCAACAACCTCATTACCGTGTTCCAGAGCCTGCGCAGCACGCTGCACGGCTCCATGGTCATCATCTCCCATCAGGAGCGCATTTTGCAGATCGCCGACGAGATCGCCGTCATTTCCGGCGGAGAACTGACCCATCAGGGCAAGGCGCAGGAGATTCTGCCGGAACTGATGCGCGGCGCGGGCGTGGCCGCCTGCTGCCGCCAGAAGGAGGCGTTCGCATGAGCAGCATACTCGACGGCCTGCTCAAGGCCGTATCGGACTGGAACGGCAAGTTCACCGGCGCTTTCAACATCCGCGAGAACGGCGAGTGCGCCGGGCGGCAGTCCACCAAGAACATCAGGATCGAAAGCAAGACCGACAAACCGGGGCTGGACATACGCATCCGCCCGGGCACGAAGGGCGAGACGGTGTCCATTCCCGCCTGCGTCACCCACGGCGGCGTGGACGATCTGGTCTACAACGACTTTTTCGTCGGCGAGGGCGCGGACGTGACCATTGTCGCCGGCTGCGGCGTACACACCGACAGCGAGGAGTTGGCGCGCCACAACGGCATCCATCGCTTCTTCCTTGCAAAGGGCGCGCGCGTCACCTACCTTGAAAAGCACGTTGGCACCGGCAAGGGCGAGGGCGTGCGCAGCATCGACCCGGTGACGGAGATGTTCCTTGAAGAAGACGCGGTAATGACCATGGACACCTCGCAGATCGGCGGCGTGGACAAGTCTGTGCGCAAGACCAGCGCCACGTTGGCCGCGGGCGCGAAGCTGCACATCCACGAGCGCATACTCACCGAGGGCGAGCAGCAGGCGCACACCGAGTTCGAGGTGCGCATGAACGGCGCGGGTTCCGGCACGGACCTCATCTCCCGCTCCGTGGCGCGGGGCAACTCCCGCCAGTCCTACCGCTCGGTGCTCATCGGCAACGCCCCCTGCACGGGGCATTCGGAGTGCGACGCCATCATCGCTGACCACGGCGCGGTGGACGCGGCCCCGGAACTGTCCGCCAACGACGGCGACGCCGCCCTCATCCACGAGGCCGCCATCGGCAAAATTGCCGGAGAACAGATCCTCAAATTGCAGACGCTGGGCCTGACCGAGCAGGAGGCCGAGGCCAAGATCATCGAAGGTTTCCTGCGCTGAAAAAGGAGGGAACGCCCGTGAAGCCGCCCGTATTGCTCACCTACAACCTGCATGGCGAGCGCGCCGCGAAAATACGCATGGCGGCGATGCGCTTCCGCGTGCGCCTGCGCGCTGTCGAAAGGCGCGAATACGCCCGGCCGCTTGCCGAACTTGTCGAAAACGGGCCGGATGGCGACTGGGATGGCGAGGCCTTTGACGAGGAGATGCTTGTCATGGCCCACTTTCCCCCGGCGCTTGTGCAGGCGTTTTTGCAGGGGCTGCGGCGCGCGGGCGTGCGCCCCGGCGGCCTGAAGGCCGTGCTCACGCCCACGAACGCCCAGTGGGATTCGCTCGCGCTGTACACAGAACTGTGCAGGGAGCGCGAGGCCATCTCCCAGGGCGCGGCGAGCGTGCATGGGCAGACGGATGAGGGTAAGGCATAAAAAAAGGGCGTCCCGGCCATGTTCGTGGTCGGGACGCCCTTTTTGTTTTATTCCTTCGGCAGCTCGCTAGTGCAGTGCGGGCAGCGGGTGGCCTTGTCGTTGATCTCGCCAAAGCAGTAGGGGCAGAGGCGCGGGGCGGGCCTGGCTTCCTTCTCGGCCTCATTCTTGCGGTAGAACCTGTTGATGATCTTGACGAAAATGAAGATGCAGATGGCGACCATCAGGAAGTTGAACACCGCCTGCAGGAAAGAGCCGTAGGCGATCTTGGCGGCGTTTTCGCCGGTGCCAAGGGTGATGGCCAGCGTGGAGAAATCGACGCGGCCGGTGATGAGCGAGAGCAGCGGCGTGAACAGGTCGTTGACCACCGAATTGACAATGGCGGTGAAAGCACTACCGATGATAACACCAACGGCGAGGTCGATGACGTTGCCCTTGAAGGCGAACTCCTTGAATTCCTTCCAGAGTTTCATGTGCGCTGTGTCCTTTCTTCCGTTTTCCGTCATAGTTTAGCGGATTATTTGTCGCAACTCCACCTTTTAGGCTATACAAAGGGTAATTTTTCTGTTATAATATAGGTGTGTGTGGCTTTGCGCCGTTCACAATGAAAAAAGGAGGAAAATCCCGTATGAAGAAACTGCTTGCTGCTCTTCTGGTTCTGGCGATGATGCTGATGGGCGTTGCCGCGCTGGCGGAGGGGGACGGCTACGAGCTGGCCCTGGTCACCGACGTGGGCAACATCGACGACCAGTCCTTCAACCAGAGTTCCTACGAAGGCATGGTGGCCTACGCCGAGGAAAACGGCCTGACCTATGCCTACTACCGCCCCAGCGAGGACTCTGACGAGGCCCGCCTCGAGCAGATTCACAACGCCGTGAGCAACGGCGCCAAGGTCGTCATCCTGCCCGGCTATCTGTTCGCCGCGTCGGCTGCCGAGGCGCAGACCACCTACCCGGACGTGGACTTCATCGTGCTGGACACCGAGCCTGAGGGCGGCAACACCGCCAATACCGTTTCCATCCTCTATCAGGAGGAGCAGGCCGGCTTCCTCGCGGGCTACGCCGTGGTCAAGGATGGCTACACCAAGCTGGGCTACATCGGCGGCATGGACGTGCCGGCGGTCATCCGCTTCGGCTATGGCTTCATCCAGGGCGCTGAGTACGCCGCGCAGGAAATGGGCGTCGAGGTGGAGATGAAGTACTGGTACAGCTACTCCTTCAACCCCAGCGACGACATCAAAAACAAGGCCGCCAGCTGGTACACCGAAGGCACTGAGGTCATCTTCTCCTGCGGCGGCGGCATCTACAACTCCGTCGTAGCCGCGGCTGAGGAAGGCAACGGCAAGGTCGTGGGCGTTGACTCCGACCAGGCGCACGTTTCCGAAACCATCATCACCTCCGCGATGAAGGACCTGCCCAACTCCGTCATCCTCGCTCTCACCCGCCTGTATGACAACGGCGGCGAGTGGCCGGAGGACATGGCCGGCGTGACCCAGAACCTGGGCGCTGCCGACGACTGCGTGGGCCTGCCCACCGCGGAAACCTCCTGGCGCTTCAACACTTTCACCGTGGATGAGTACAACGCCATCTACGAGCAGGTGAAGTCCGGCGAGATCGCCATCAGCAACAGCATCGACGAGCTGCCGGCGACCACCGCCGTCACCGTGGACGTTCAGGAGTAATCCCATTTCGTCTATGGGGGCTGCCTCTTTGGAGACAGCCCCTTCACAGTATATCGGTATAAAGGGGAAATTGGATGAGCGATTATGTGATCGAGATGCTGGGCATCACCAAGGAATTTCCCGGGATCAAGGCCAACGATAACGTGACCCTCAAACTCAAGAAGGGCGAAATCCACGCCCTGCTGGGCGAAAACGGCGCGGGCAAATCGACGCTGATGAGCGTCCTTTTCGGCCTCTATCAGCCCGAGAGCGGCGTTATCCGCAAAAACGGGCAGGAGGTCAGAATCCACGACCCCAACGACGCCACGGCGCTGGGCATCGGCATGGTGCATCAGCACTTTAAGCTGGTCGAAGTCTTTACGGTACTGGACAACATCATCCTCGGCGCGGAAGACACCCACATGGGCTTTCTCAAAAAGGACGCCGCGCGCAAAAAAGTTCTTGCACTGAGCGAAAAATACGGGATGCGCGTCGACCCCGACGCCCTGATCGAAGATATATCCGTGGGCATGCAGCAGCGCGTGGAGATCCTCAAGATGCTCTACCGCGACAACGAGATCCTTATACTCGACGAGCCGACGGCCGTGCTCACGCCACAGGAGATCGACGAACTGATGGAGATCATGCGCTCGTTCGCCGCCGAGGGCAAGTCCATCCTCTTTATCACCCACAAACTCAACGAGATCATGGCCGTGGCCGACCGCTGCACGGTGCTGCGCAAGGGCCGCTGCGTGGGCACGGTGGACATCGCCTCCACCACCAAGGAGGAACTCTCCCGCATGATGGTGGGGCGCGACGTGGAATTCAAGGTGGAAAAGGCTCCCGCCGAGCCGGGGGAGACGGTATTGCGCGTGGAGGGCGTCACCGTTCCCTCGCGCATCCACAAAAACAACGCCGTGTCCGACGTCTCCTTTGAAGTGCGCGCCGGCGAGATCGTCTGCCTGGCGGGCATTGAGGGCAACGGGCAGACGGAGTTCGTCTCCGCGCTCACCGGCCTTGAAAAGATGAGCGGCGGCAGGATCACCTTAAACGGCAAGGACATCTCCCACGCCTCCATCCGCGAGCGCTCGGTGGACGGCATGAGCCACATCCCCGAGGATCGGCACAAGCACGGGCTGGTGCTGGACTATACGCTGGAGGAAAACATGGTGCTCCAGCGCTACTGGGAGCCGGAGTTCCAGAACCACGGCTTCATCCGCCGCGACAAGGTGCGCGCCTACGCCGAACGGCTCATCGAGCAGTACGACGTGCGCTCCGCCGAGGGGCCGCAGACCATCGCCCGCAGCATGTCCGGCGGTAACCAGCAAAAGGCCATCGTCGCCCGCGAATTGGACAAGCAGTCCAACCTGCTGGTGGCGGTGCAGCCCACGCGCGGTCTGGACGTTGGCGCTATCGAATACATCCACAAGCAGATCGTGCGCGAGCGCGACGAGGGCAAGGCGGTGCTGCTGGTGTCGCTGGAGTTGGATGAGGTGATGAACCTCTCCGACCGCATCCTCGTGATGTACGAAGGGCGCATCGTCGGCGAGTTTGACCCGGCGGCGACCACTGTGCAGGAACTTGGCCTTTACATGGCGGGCGCAAAACGTCAGGATGGGAGGGCGGCCAAATGAGGAAATTTTTGCAAAAACGCGGCACGCTGAGCCTGATGGGTTCGCTCGTTTCCATACTGGCGGGCCTGCTGCTGGGCTTCATCCTGCTGCTGATCTTCAACCCCGCGCACGCCATCGGCGGTCTGGAGGACATGCTGCTCAGCGGCGCGCGCGACATGTCCAAATTGGGCAAGGTGCTCTACACCGCCGCGCCGCTTTTGATGACCGGTCTTTCCGTGGGCTTTGCCTTCAAGACGGGCCTGTTCAACATCGGCGCGTCCGGCCAGTACACCGTGGGCGCGTTCTT
>CAMMGP010000007.1 GCA_946496415.1 uncultured Clostridia bacterium
AAATACCATCAGAAATGGAGGCCTTGCTATGGCGATCATCCGGGAAGGGCTTACTTTTGACGACGTTTTGTTGATCCCCCGCAAGAGCAATGTGCTGCCCAAGGAGGTAGACACCTCCGTGACGCTCACCAAGGGCATCTCCCTGAACATCCCCCTGATGAGCGCCGCCATGGATACTGTCACCGACGCGCGCCTGGCCATCGCCATCGCCCGCGAGGGCGGTCTGGGCGTCATCCACAAGAACATGTCCATCGAGGCGCAGGCCGCGCAGGTGGACAAGGTCAAGCGTTCGGAAAACGGCGTCATCACCGATCCTTTCTTTCTCTCCCCGGATCATCTCGTCTCCGACGCGCAGGAATTGATGGCGCGCTACCGCATCTCCGGCGTGCCCATCACCGAAAACGGCAAGCTGGTCGGCATACTCACCAACCGCGATTTGCGCTTTGAGACCGACTATTCCCGCAAGATCTCCGAGGTCATGACCTCGAAAAACCTCGTCACCGCCCCGGTGGGCACCACGCTGGAACAGGCGCGCGAGATTTTGGCCAAGCACCGCATCGAAAAACTGCCGCTGGTGGATGAAAACTACATGCTGCGCGGCCTCATAACCATCAAGGACATCCAGAAGTCCCAGCAGTACCCCAACTCCGCCAAGGACAGCCAGGGCCGCCTGCTCTGCGCCGCCGCCGTTGGCGTCACCCGCGATATGATGGATCGCGTCGCCGCGCTGGTCAACGCCAAAGTGGACGCCGTCGGCCTTGACACCGCCCACGGCCACTCCGCCGGCGTGCTCACCGCCGTGGAGACCATCAAAAAGGCCTATCCCGACCTGCCGCTCATCGCCGGCAACGTCGCCACCGCCCACGCCACCCACGATCTGATCATGGCCGGCGCGGACGTGGTCAAGGTCGGCATCGGCCCCGGCTCCATCTGCACCACCCGCGTGGTCGCCGGCATCGGCGTGCCGCAGATCACCGCCATCATGGACTGCGCCGAGGAGGCCGACCGTTACGGCAAGACCATCATCGCCGACGGCGGCGTCAAGTACTCCGGCGACATCCCCAAGGCCATCGCCGCCGGCGCCAGCGCCGTGATGCTCGGCAGCCTCTTCGCCGGCACGGAGGAGAGCCCGGGCGCCAAGGAGATCTACCAGGGCCGCTCCTTCAAGGTCTATCGCGGCATGGGCTCCCTCGCCGCCATGGCCGAGGGCAGCAAGGATCGCTACTTCCAGGAGGACGCCAAGAAGCTCGTGCCCGAGGGCGTCGAGGGCCGCGTGCCCTACAAGGGGCCGCTGGCGGACACCATCTTCCAGCTCATGGGCGGCCTGCGCTCCTCGATGGGTTACTGCGGCACGCCCGATATACAGTCCCTGCGCGAGAACGGCGAATTCATCCGCATCACCAACGCCGGCCTCGTCGAGAGCCACCCGCACGACATCAATATCACCAAGGAAGCCCCGAACTACTCCCGCGTGGGTTGATACCTTTCCCAAACGCCGCGTAGCCCTGCGCCACGCGGCGTTTTTGGCTTGACGCGGCGGGGGGGGGTAATGGTATACTGTTCTTGCAGAACCAAAGAGAAAGGGTGAAGGGGAATGTATTCGCCGGGACTGAAAAAACTGGGCGCGGAGTTTGGCCTCACCGCCGGCAAGGGCCGCGTCTACGGGCTTCTCGAGGGCTTTCCCGTCTCCATGTGGGACGGCGCGGGCACCAAGAACATGCTGATCTACCTTGGCGAGCCAAGGGACGCCGCGGAAGACGCGCAGACCGATCTGCAGGCGCTGCTGCCCCGCGAACTGGAGGCCTACCGCATCATGCAGTACGAACTCGTGGACGATCTGCCGCTGCTGCTGGTCGTCTTTCACGACAACCCGGGCACGCTCAAGCGCATACGCCAGTTTTTGCAGGAGGCCGTGCCGGCGCTGCGCGAGGCGGGCCTTTCGCAGGTATACTATTGCGCGCAGTGCGGAAAAGCCTTTGAAGGCGCGCCGGAGATCGACCTTGTCGACGGCACGCCCGTGCCCGTCCATGCTTACTGCCAGGAGGATTTTGCGCGGGAGATCGAAGAGGACGAGCGCGAGGAGCGCGAACAGCTGTGCCAGGAGAGCGCCGAAGCCCTGCTCGACGGCTCCATTCTCAAGGGTGTCCTTGGCGCCTTCCTCGGCGCGCTCATCGGCTCCATCCCCTGGGTGCTCATCTACATGTTCGGCTACCTCGCCTCCATCGGCGGCATACTCATCGGCATGGGCGCGGTGTTCGGTTACAAAAAGCTCTCCGGGCGCGTAGGCACGGCTTGCGTGGTCAGCGCCGTGGTCTTCGCCGCCCTGATGGTGCCTTTGGCCTGCTATGCCGGCGAGGCCGCGATCCTGCTCAAGGAGTTTATCGCCGGCAATCTGGAGCCCTTGCGCATGAGCGATTTCGGCTGGCTCTTCCGCTCCATCACTGCCCTTGCCGAGTGGCGGGAAAGCTTTCGGCAGAACGTGCTCATGGGCTATCTCTACGCCGCGCTTGGCCTGATCGCCTTTCTCATCAGCAAGCGCCACGGCCTGCGCAATCGCCCGGCGCAACAATCGCCCAAGGATGTTTGACATATCCGCGCCGCATCGCCCCGGCATGCCGGCGCGTTTCCATCTTTTTCTCTGCGGTTCCCGCGGACAGCGCTGTCCTCGCGGGAGCCGCGCCGTTTGTTTTTGCGGGCCATTGAACAAAATTTGGGTTTAAAAAGTTAATTATTTATGCAGATTGCCAATTGAGCAATCGTTTGTAACGTGATATAATGTGAAATAATAAAAGCGCATATGAAATGGCGCGCCAAGGCAAAGGAGGCAGGGAGATGAGCGCGGTCAAGCTCGAGGACATTGCCCGGCAACTGGGCGTCTCCATCTCCACAGTCTCCCGTGCCCTCAGCGGCAATGGCCGCGTCGGGGAAAAGACGCGACAGCGCGTGCTGGCGGCGGTGCAGGAATCGAAGTACACGGTCAACGCGGTGGCCCGCTCCCTACGCCTGCGCGACGCGCGCAATATCGGCATCATCGTGCCGGACATCAGCAACAGCTATTTCGCCGCGGTCATCAAGGGCGCGCAGGAAGTCTGCCGCCAGAGCGGCTACGCGCTGATGGTCTGCAATTCCGACGAGGATCGATCCTTTGAGGAAGAGGCGCTGCGCACGCTGCTGGAAAAGCAGGCCTCGGGCCTGATCCTCGCCAGCGTCGGCGGTTGCGCGGAACTGCTCGGGCAATACGCCTATCACGACGCGCCCATCGTCTTCATCGACAACATCCCCCAGGGCGTGAACGCCGCGGACGTCGTCTCCATCGACAACCTCGCCGCCGCGCGGGAGTTGACGCGGGCGATGCTCGCGCGCGGTTACCGCGAGATCGGTATGATCACCGGCCCGGGCGACCAGTCCACGGGTTCTCTGCGCCGGGCGGGGTTCGAGCAGGCTCTGGTCGACGCCGGACTCGCGCTGCGCCCCGAATGGGTGCTGGAGGGCGACTTCCGCATGGCCTCCGGCCGCGCCTGTATGGAGAGCATACTGCGCCTTGAAGAGCGGCCGCGCGCCATGATTATCGCCAACAACTACATGACCTATGGCGCGATCAACGCCATCCGCGTCGCCGGTCTGCGCATCCCCGAGGACATCGCGCTGGCTGCCTTCGACGCCTTGGACGAAACGGGCCTGATCACGCCGCTGATCACCTCGCTGAACCAGCCCGCCCAGCGCATCGGCCGGCGGGCCGCCGAGATTATCCTCTCCCGTCTGGCCGGCGAAGAGCGCCGCGAGGATGAGGAAGTCGTGCTCAAACCTGTGCTTTTTGAAGGCGGTTCCTGGTAAGAGCGTTTTTTCGTCGCTTGTACAAACGATTGCGCAATGCCGACACCCGTCTGAGAAGCGAGGGGACTTTCGTCCCTTCGCGCAAACGATCGTTCAATTCCGGCGTCCGCCGGAAAAAATAAAAAGGAGAGATAGAACATGAAGAAGCTGCTTGTCACCCTGTTGGCCGTCGTTCTCGCTTCTTCCATGGTGCTCGGAGGCGCCGTGGCGGAGACGAAGATCGGCGTGAGCATCATGGAGCTGACCGCCTACACCTGGTACCTGGGCGTCATCCAGGGCTGCGAGGAATGGGCGGAGGAGCATCCGGACGCGGAATTCACCTTCCAGTTTGAGGACAGCCGTTCGGACGTGAGCACCATGCTCAACAACATCGACAACCTGGTCACTGGCGGCGCGCAGGGCATCATCCTCTTCCCGGCGGACGCCTCCAGCGCCATCCCCACCATGAAGCAGTATGTGGCGCAGGGCATCCCCTTCGTCATTGGCGACTATGCGCAGGAGCCGGCCAGCGAAGATGACATCGTCTGGGAGACTTTCGTGGGCCACGACATGCGCGCTCTGGGCGAGGCTGCGGGCGCCGTTGCCGTCGAGTACCTCAAGACCCTGGACAAGGACGATCCGGTGTGCCTGTTCATCAGCCGCCCGACTTCCGGCCAGGTTTCGACCGACCGCTTCGAGGGCTTCCGCGACACCGTGCTGGCCGCCTTCCCCAACGCCCGCATCATTGAAGAGGGCGACGTCGGCGCCGGTTCCCGCGATTCCGCGCAGAGCCTGATGGAGAACGTGCTGCAGCGCGAAGCCGTGATCGACGTTGTCTGCGGCCACAACGATGCTGAGGTCGTTGGCGCTTACAACGCCGCCATGTCCGCCAACCGCACCGAGATCAAGTTCGTCGGCATCGCCGGCGACCGCGACGTGCTCACCTACATCACGGAGGGCAACGAGTACTGGCTGGGCGAGGTCCTGCAGGATCCGGTGGATCTGGGCTATCAGGCGACCGAGGCCATCTATCAGGTCATGGTCGAGGGCAAGGAGATCCCGCTGGTTTGGGATCTGCCGCTGCCGCAGGCCATCACCCCGGACAATGTCGCCGAGTACGACTGGCAGAATTGGGAGTGGCTCTAAGCCTAAACGCTTGCGCGGGGGCGCTTCGGCGCTCCCGCCCCCTATAGTGCCGCGGCGTTCCGGATCGCTGGATCGCCAGACGATTGAAGACCGCGTGGACACGCGCAAGGAGGAATGAGGATGATCAACCTGTTTCCCGAACCGAAAAAGCTGTTGGACAAGAACGGCCTCAGCCGCGCGTTCACCGGCCTGTATATCCCCGGCGCGGACGACGAGACGCTGAAGATCGCCCGCCTGCGCTTCTGGAACTATCCCGAAATCGCCATCGGGACGGAAGAAGCGGAAAACGCTCTTTGCGTGCGCCTGGAAAAATCGCTCGCGGGCGTGGAGAGCGAAAAACCCGAACTTTTCAAGAGCCAGGGCTATTGCCTGGATATCGGCGCGGACGCGGTGAAGATCCGCTACGAGGGCCGCGCCGGCCTGATCAACGCCATCACCAGCGTGAAGATGCTCCTGCAGGCGCAGGAGGGCGGCTTTGCCCTGCCGCAGTGCGAAATCGTCGATTATCCGTCGCTGGCGGTGCGCGCGGTCGCGCCCACGTTCTCCTGGTATGCCGGCTATGGCCGCATCGGCTTCGACTGCCAGCTGTGGGGCTTTGAAGAATGGCAGCAGTTCATGAACATCTGCCTGGACAACAAGATCAACCAGTTCAACATGGTCATGTACGGCTACTGGCCGTTTGAATTCGACGAGTATCCGGAAACGGTGTTCCGCAATGTGCCGGTGAAGATCTGGAACGCGGAGAACCGCCGCTGGCTGACCGTGCGCTACACCCATCCCAACATCGAAGAGCCGTTTTTGCAGAAACTCACGGAGTTGGCGCACTTCCTGGAGTTCAAGGTGTTCGCCTATGTGGGCCTGAACTCCTACAACGGCGCCTATACCATCAAACACCCCGAGGCGCGCACGAAGCCGCCCAAGACGGGCGGGTTCCTCAACGATTTCGACTCGCTCTGTCTGAGCCATCCGGGCACGGTGGATTACATCGTGCGCTCCATGGAGCGCATCGCCGAACTCGGCTTTGACGGCTTCACGCTCGAGGAGAGCGAGGAAGGCTTCTGGTACTGCGAATGCGAGGGCTGCCGCCACCGCTGGCACAAGGACGGGGCGGTGCCGCCCGGAGAGGCCAAGCACGCGGCCAACATCTGGCTGCTCAACCGCATCTACGAGGCGGTGCGCAAAGTCAACCCCAACGCCGTCATCGGCATTCGCGCCTTCCGCCAGCCGCCGCTGGAGAAGGATCCGGAATTTTTGCGGCAGACGGTGGAATCCATGCCCAAGGACATCATGCTCTTCTGGGCGCCGGGCCTCTACGTGCCGGAAACGGAGTTCCCGAAGTGGTGCGAGGCCTTTGGCCGCGACCGCGTATGGGCGCGCGATACGGAGGCAAACTCCATCACGTCCACGATGGGCCGCCTCTACCGCACCTTCAAATCCAATATGCTCCGCTATGAGGACGAGACGAACGAGCAGGTGCTCGAAACCGATATCCGCCAGCACATTGGCAGCGTCGAAATGGGCGTACACGGCATCAACGGCTTTATGTTCGAGTGGTTCGGGCTGTTTATGCATCTGTTTGCCCACGGCAACTACGGCTGGGGCTCGCGCATGGATCCGGATGTGTTCTACCATCGCGTGTGCGCGCTCAACTTCGGCCCCTGGGGCGAAACGGCGCTGTATGTGATGCAAAATATGCTCACCATCCACGAAAGCCAGATGCCGCTCTATACCACGCCGTTCCCCTTCCAGAAAAACCGCGTGGAAAAGCGCGATATCCCGGCGATTATGCGGGCAAAGGACAACCATCCCCGCATTATGGCGATGATCGAATCGCTGCAGGCGGCCTGCGCTTCCGAGCCGCGCATGCGTCAGTGGCGGCCGCACTTCGACCGCCTGCGCAACGCTGAGCGCCGCAACGCGGTCATCTACGATATGATGCTCGCGGCCCTCGCCTATGAGGACGAGCAGGACCCCGCCCGCCGCGAGGAGTTGCTGGACGAGATCCTCTACCTCAACGAAAAGGACTTCGACATCGCCAAGGAAATGTTCTTCGATATCAATCCCGTGGGCGAAACGGGCGTAAAGAGTTGCATGTTCCCGTATCACGAGATCAAGCGGCTGATCCACAATATCCGCCATCCCGAGGCGCCGGATGAGGACATCATCTGCTCCGGCATCGAAGCGCTGGGCTGGCTGTGGCTGTAAGCCACGGAAGGAGGCAGGACAATGCAGGGCGCACAGGCGGCGCGGTCGCAGGCCACGCCATTGCTGGAAGTGCGGGGCTGCACGATGGAGTTTCCGGGCGTCAAGGCGCTGGACAACGTCAGCTTCACGCTCATGCCGGGCGAGTGCCACGCGCTGGTCGGCGAGAACGGCGCGGGTAAATCCACGCTCTCCAAGTGCATCATCGGCGAAAACCGCATGACTGCGGGAGAACTTTATATCGACGGCCAGAGCGTGAAGCTTCAGGGCTATTCCATTCGCGAGTCCCAGGAAAGAAAGATCGCCATCGTACATCAGGAATTCCAGCTTATGGCCGATATGAGCGGTCTGGAAAACATATTCGTCGGCCATTATCAAACGCGCGGCGGTTTCATCAATTGGAAAAAGCTGGAAAAGCACGCGCGCAAGTTGCTGGACTTTTTGCAGTGCGACGTGGATCTGAGCGTGCCGGTGAAAAACCTGCGCACGGCCGAGCAGCAGATCATCCAGCTGACCAAGGCGCTGCTCAACGAGCCGAAAGTGCTCATCCTTGACGAATTGACCGCGGTGCTGCAGGAAAAGGACATTCAAAACATCTTCCGCATCATCGGCATCCTCAAGGAGCGGGGCATCGGCGTGATCTACATATCGCACCGCCTGGACGAGGTGTTCTCCTGCTGCGATTCCTACACGGTCCTGTGCGACGGGCGGCACGTGGGCTCCGGCCGGGTGTGCGATATCGACAAGGCGCAGCTGATCAAGATGATCATCGGCCGCGAGTTGACCAACGTCTATCCGCCGATCAACGAAAACCTCGGCGAGGTGGTGCTGGAACTTCAGCACCTCACCGCGCCCAAGGCCTTTACCGACATTTCCCTCACGGTGCGCGCCGGCGAGGTGGTGGGCCTGGCGGGCCTGCTCGGCGCGGGCAAGACCGAGTTGGTCAACGCCATTTTCGGCAACCACAAGATCGTTTCCGGCAAGGTGCTTTTGCACGGCCAGGAAGTGCATATCCACTCCCCGCGGCAGGCCATCCGCATGGGCATGGGCATCGTGCCCGACGAGCGGCGGCGGCTGGGACTGAACATGCTGTTTGACATCAAGGACAACACCACGCTGCCAAATCTGGATCAATTCCGCCGCCTGGGCATTTTCCAGGATCTGGAGGCGGAGGCGCGGGCGGCCTTTGACGTCAACGAAAAGATGAACCTGAAGTACTACTCGCTGTGGCAGACGGTGAAGAAGCTCTCCGGCGGCAACCAGCAAAAGGTGGTCATCGCCAAGTGGATGCTGCGCGATTGCGACATCTTCCTGCTGGACGAGCCGACGCGCGGCATCGACATCGGCGCGAAGTTTGAGATCTACACATTGATCCATCAACTCGCCGAGGCCGGCAAGGCGGTCATACTCGTCTCTCCGGAAATGGAGGAACTCATCGGCCTGTGCAACCGCATCTATATCCTCTTTGAGGGCAAGCTCATGGATCACGTCGAAGGCGAGCGCAAGACGCAGGAAGTCATCATCAACAGTCTGTTGGGGGTAAACGAACATGAGTGAATACAAATTAAAGAGCAAGCGCTATGGGGGCGGATTCCGCGCGTTCTTCTTTGACTGGATGATTCTGATCCTCTTTGTGGCCCTGGTGATCATCTGCTGCGTGAGCAACGCCCAGTTCCGCACGATGAACAACATCATGAACGTGCTTCGCCAGGCGTCGTTCATTTCGATCATCGCCATGGGCGAATTCTTCGTCATCCTGACCGGACAGATGGACATGTCCATCACCTCGACCATCGGCATGACATCCATCTTCTTTGCCGGTTTCGTGGTCAACAACGGCATGCCCATGGGTATCGCGCTGGTGCTGGTGCTGCTCATGTCCGCCGTGGTGGGCCTGATCAACGGCGTTCTGACGGTCTACGGCAAGATGCCGTCCTTCATCGCCACGCTGGTGGTCATGAACGTGCTCAAGGGCCTGTACTACATCTACTCCCGCGGCCTACCGATCTCCGGCCTGCCCTCGAGCTTCAACTATCTGGGCGCGGGCTATGTGTTCAACATCGTCCCCTTCCCGGTGGTGATGATGCTGGTGATCGCCGTGATCCTCTGGGCGATGACGAAATACACCGCCGTGGGCCGCGCCTTCTACGCCGTGGGTGGAAACGCCGAGGCCAGCCGCCTTTCCGGCATCAACACGCGCTTTGTCGGCATACTGGCGTTCGTGCTGTGCGGCGTGCTCTCCAGCGTTGGCGCGCTCGGCCTGACCGCGCGCTCGCTTTCCGGCAACGTATCCATCGGCGAAGAACTGCTCTTTGACGTGATGACCATCGTCGTGCTCGGCGGCACGTCGCTGACCGGCGGCCGCGGCAAGATCTTCGGCGTGGTGATCGGCGCGCTGTTTTTGCAAGTCATCAGCAACTACATGGTGCTCATGAGCATCAACACCTACTGGCAGTGGGTGGTCAAGGGCATCATCCTGGTGGCGGTCGTGCTCATCGACTCCAACACCAAGAAGGACTGATATGGCCGCAGCGGCTGTGGGAGGTGATCGCCGGTGGCACAGGAATTGATCCGCATGGAGCACATCTCCAAATCGTTTCCGGGCGTGAAGGCGCTTAGCGACGTGTCCTTCCAGCTCAACGCCGGAGAGGTGCATGCGCTCGTGGGCGAGAACGGCGCGGGCAAGTCCACGCTGATGAAAGTCCTCACGGGCGTGTACGCCAAGGACGAGGGCCGCATCTTCCTGCATGGAAAGGAAGTGGACATACGCGGCGTGCGCGACAGTCAGCGCCTGGGCATCGTGATGATCCATCAGGAACTGAACCTGATGAACCACCTTACCGTGGCGCAAAACATATTCATCGGCCGCGAGGAGCGGCGGGCGCTGTTTTTCCTCAACGACGCCGCCCTCAACCGGCGCGCGCGGGAGTTGTTTGAACGCCTGCGCGTGGATATCGATCCTACCGTGCCAGTGGGCAGCCTGACCGTCGCCAAACAGCAGATGGTGGAAATCGCCAAGGCCCTTTCGTACAATTCGGAAGTGCTGATCATGGACGAGCCCACCGCGGCGCTGACGGACAATGAGATCGAAGACCTCTTCCGCGTCATCCGCATGCTGCGCGCGGAGGGGAAGGGCATCATCCACATCTCCCACCGCCTCGAGGAACTCAAGCAGATCTCCGACCGCATCACCGTCATGCGCGACGGCGGCTATGTGGCCACGGTGGATACCGCGCAGGCGCAGACCAATCAGATCATCTCGATGATGGTCGGGCGGGAAATCTTCATCACCCGCAGCGAGCGTGCCGCCCCGCAAAACGCTCCCGTCGCGCTGGAGGTCAAAAACCTCAACGCCGGACGCATGGTGCGGGACGTGTCCTTCAAAGTGCACAAGGGCGAGATCCTCGGCATCGCCGGCCTGGTCGGCGCGGGGCGCACGGAAACGGCGCGCGCCATCTTCGGCGCGGACCCGCTGGAGAGCGGCGAGATCTTCGTGCACGGGCAGCGCCTCAACATACGCACGCCCAAGGACGCGGTGCGCGCCGGAATCGCCTATCTTTCGGAGGATCGCAAGCGCTATGGCCTGATGCTGGGCCTGAGCGTGCAGACGAACACCTCCATCGCGGCGATGAAGCGCTTTTTGCGCGCGGGATTCTTCCTGAGCGATGCGCGCGAGGAGCAGAACATGCGCAAGATGATCGACGAACTGTCGATCAAAACGCCGTCCACGCATCAGCTGACGCGCTTCCTTTCCGGCGGCAATCAGCAGAAAGTGGTGCTGGCCAAATGGCTGACGCGCAACTGCGACGTGCTGATCTTTGACGAGCCGACGCGCGGCATAGACGTGGGCGCGAAAAACGAGATCTACAAGCTGCTGGATCGCCTGGCCGCGGAAGGAAAGGCCATCATCATGATTTCCTCGGAACTTCCGGAGATCATTCGCGTCAGCAATCGCGTGGTGGTCATGTGCGAAGGGCGCATCACCGGCGAGGTAAAGGGCGACGAGATCGACCAGACCACCATCATGCGTTATGCGACCATGCGCGAGGCGCAGGCAATCGGAGGCGAGTGAATATGAAAAGCGTGAAAAGTAAAGCCGTCGCCCAAAAACTGATCATTCTCAGTGTGCTGGTGGTCATGTTCGTCTTCTTTGCGATCATGCGTTCGGGTTTTGCAAGCTATCTGAACGTGATGACCATCGCGCTCTCGACGTGCGTCAACGGCCTGCTCGCACTGGGCGTCACGTTCTGCATCACCACGGCCGGCATCGACCTCTCCATCGGCACCACCATGACCTTCAGCTGCGTGATGAGCGGCATCGCCTTCAACAACTGGGGGTTCCCCATCTGGCTGGCGATCATCTTCGGCTTCATCGTCGGCGGTTTCTGCGGCCTGACCAGCGGTTTCGCGGTGGCAAAGATGAAGCTGCCCCCGTTCATCGCCACGCTGGCCATGCAGATGGTCACGGAAGGCCTCTCCCTGGTGGTTTCCGGCATCCGCCCGGTGTACTTCACCAACGCGCCCGGCTATCAGGATATCGCCCTGGGCGGTTTCCTGGGCATAGACGGCTTCTACAATGCTTTCGTGCTTTTCGTGGTGGGCGTGATCATCGCCTGGGTGCTCTATTCCAGAACGCTGCTGGGCCGCTATACAAAGGCCATCGGCTCCAACGAGGAGGCCGCGCGCCTCTCCGGCATCAACACCGAGAAGTGGAAGATGCTCGTTTACATGGTCAGCGGTCTGTTCAGCGCTTTCGCGGGCCTGATCATGTCCTCCCGCCTGGGTTCTGCGCAGCCGCAGCTGGGCGCGGGCTATGAATCGGAGGCCATCGCCGCGGCGGTCATCGGCGGCACGTCCATGTCCGGCGGCGAGGGTTCCATCATCGGAACGGTGATTGGCGCGTTCATCATTTCCGTGCTCACCAACGGCCTGCGCTCGATGGCGGTATCCACCGAGTGGCAGACTGTCGTCACCGGCCTGGTGCTGGCGGGCGCCGTGTACTTCGACCTGTTGCGCAAGCGTGGTAAGGCCGCCTGACGCGCCGTGGAATCTGCCCCTCCGGGCGAGGCGCCGGTGAGGGTAAATATAGGAGGAAAAGATATGAAGAAGCTCTTGGTACTGCTGCTGACGTTGGCGATGGCAGTCGCGATGCTCGCGTGCCCGGCTTTGGCGGAGGAGGAAAAGCCGCTGGAGGGCGGCTTCATTCCCGTGCTGCCGCTGGGCGTGGCGCACCAGTTCTGGCAGGCCGTGAAGACCGGCGCGGAACAGGCCGCCGAGGAATATGGTGTGACGATCGTCTTCGATGGCCCGCAGGATGAGACGATGGTCGACCGCCAGGTCGATATACTGCGCGCCAACCTCACCAACGAAGACCTCATCGCCGTGTGCATGGCGGCCATCGACACCCAGGCCGTCGAGGCGGACCTCTCTTCCGTGAAGGAACAGGGGATGCCGGTGGTCGGCTTTGACGCGGGCGTTGGCGCGATCGCTGACGCGCACTGCTCAACTTCCAACTACGCCGCCGGCGAGCTGGCTGCGGAGAACGCCATCCGCCTGGTGGGCACCGAGGGCAAGATCGCCATCGTCGGCCATTCCCAGACGGTCGTGGACGCCGTGCAGCGCGTGGAAGGTTTCGTGGACTACATCGAGGCCAATTCCAATCTGGAGATCGTCGATATCCAGTATGGCGAGGGCGACCACCTCAAGTCCGCGGACATCGCCAAGTCCATGCTGATCGCCAATCCGGACATCCAGCTGATCTACACCACCAACGAGGGCGCGTGCGTCGGCGCGTACAACGGCCTCAAGGAAGTCAACATGATCGGCAAAGTGCTGCTCATCGGCTTCGACTCCTCCGCCGCGCTGAAGGCGGGCGTGCGCTCGGGCGAGATCGCCGGCGCGATCACGCAGGATCCGGTCGGCATGGGCTATACCGCCGTCGCCACCGCCTGCAAGCTGGTTCTCGGCGAGGAGATCGAGGGCGAAGCGGACGAGAATGGCACCATCGTCATTGACACCGGCTGCTACTGGTACGACGCCAGCAACATGGACGACGAGAACATCGCGCCCCTGCTGTACGACTAAGACGGCCCGACTGCTGCGAAGGCGGCCGTCCTTCCCAAAACTGCGGAGAGTGATTGTATGTACGGAAAAAAGGTATGGTTTTTCCCGGACGGAGATCGTCCGCCCATGGGCGACAGCCCCCTCAAGGGGCATGAATCCTATGTGATCCTCAATCCCAACGCGCAGGATGCGAACATTGAGATCACGCTCTATTTCGAGGACAGCGAGCCCGTGCGCGGCATTCGCGTGACCGTCGGCGCGGAGCGCGTCAAGTGCCTCCAGACCCATCGCCCGGAACACTTTGGCGAGCATGTGCTGCCCCTGACCACGCAGTACGCCGCCAAGGTGGAAAGCGACGTGCCGGTGATCGTCCAGTATGGCCGCCTCGATCCCCGGCAGACCAATCTCGCCTATTACACGACCATGGGGTATCCCGTCGATGATTAGGCGCTTTTGCCAACGCGGCTTTTTGAAGCCTGAAAAGGTGGAGGAGTATTGCGCGTTGCACGCGGCCACCTGGCCCGATGTGCTCAAGACCATTCGGGAGTGCAACCTGCAAAACTATTCCATCTCCATTCTGGGGGAAATGGTCGTTGCCTACTTTGAGTATACCGGCGAGGATTACGAAGCCGATATGCGCAAAATGGAGGCGGACCCCGTGACGCAGGAATGGTGGAAACACACCAAGCCCTGCTTCGCCCGGCACGACGAGGGCGTTTACTACGAGGACATGGAAGAAATATTCTATCTGAAGTAAAGGAGAGAAACAACCATGGAACACGGCAGCATCCGTATACCGCACAATGAGTATCTCGAGCGCGTGCAGCGCGCGGCGGCGATCCTGCGCCGAGAGGGCCTGGACGCCATGATCGTCAACGGCAATGAGGCCGACTACGCCAATCCCCGCTATTTTTCCGGCTACTGGCCGCTGTTTGAGCGCGCGGGCGTGGCCATCTCCGCGGGCGGAGACGCGGCGCTGATGTGCGGCCCGGAATCGAAAAAGTTCGCCAGCGACCGCTCGCACCTTGACAAGGTATTTGTGCTCATGGAGTACCGCGAGGGCGCGGACCCCTCCTATCCCGAATTCACGCCCGATACCTACCACGACGTGTTCAAGGCCATCGGCGTTACCGGCAAGAAGCTGCGCATCGGCGTGGCCAGCTATCTGGATACCTCCGTGGTCATCATGGAAGGCATCAAGTCGGCGTTCCCGGAGGCGGAGATCGTCAACGCCGGCTATATCATGACCGAACTGCGCAGCATCAAGTCGGCCAATGAGATCGCCTGCCTGCGCGAAGGCTACCGCATCGCCGAACTCGCCACCCAGCAGGTCATCAAGGAGATCCGCCCGGGCATGACCGAACTGCAAATGGTGGGCGTGGCCCAGCGCGTGGTCTACGAAAACGGCGCTGAGTACGAGGGCCTGCCGATGTATGTGTTCTCCGAGGCCTCCACGCGCCATGCCATCTCCCGTTCCAGCTATCGCAAGTTTGAAAAGGGCGATATCGTGCAGCTGAACCTTTCGGCCAAGATCGACGGCTACTCCGCCGCCATCGGCTATCCGATCGTGCTCGGCAAGCTGGAAGGCCATCGCCGCGACGTGGTGCTCTTCGGCCTCGAGGCGCACAACTGGACGGAGAAGCAGATCAAGGCCGGCGTCATGGCCTGCGACGTGGCCAAGCAGTTCTACGACTACTATGTGGCCAACGGCTATAAGGACAACTTCGTCTATGGCCCCATGCACGGCACTGGCATCATCGAAGTGGAAGCGCCGTGGGTGGAGACTACTTCCAATTATCCCTTCAAGCCCAACATGACCTTCCAGATCGACACCTACATTTCCACGGACACCTTCGGCGTGCGTTGGGAAAAGGGTATCGCCGTCACCGAAACGGGCTGCGACGTGCTTTCCGCGCCCATCGGCAAACTCTACGAACTGGAGTTCTAAACCATTTTCGCGGGGCGGTCCAGGCGCCGCCCCGCCGCCTTTGCAAAGGAGGGGCCTATGAACCTCATTGATATGTTCTATCGCGAGATCGAGGACGCGAAGAAGCGCAAGGTCCCGCTCGTCATCCCCATCGGTACCATCGAGTACCACGCCGAGCATGCCAGCGTCGGCTGCGATACCATGGTCATTACCGGCGTTCTGGAGCGCCTTGGCAAGAAAAAGGAGATCGTCGTCGCGCCGCCCATCTGGTACGGCGTGGCCAGTTACGCCGTGTGCGGCCCGGAAAAGAACACCATCCAGGTGGACGTGGACGTATACGAGGCCTACATCGCCGAGATCCTCAAGTCCCTGGTGTGGGGCGGCTGGCAGAACATCTACATGGTGTTCCATCACCAGAGCGAGAACGACGGCCTCATGCCCATGTCCCTGGCCTGCATGAAGGCGGCCAAGAAAGTCACCATGCGCTATCTGGAAGAAAAGCGCGGCTATGGCTGGTGGGGCAGCAACGACATGCAGGATTACTACGAAAATCTCGAAACCGACGCCAACCCGCTGACGTTCATCAAGACCATACAGCTCATGGACGCGCAGGTGCAGAAGGATTGCGGCGGCTTCGATCACGCCGGCAAGTTCGAGACTTCCCTGCTCTCCGCCGTCTATCCGCAGAACGTCGACTTCGCGCGCACGGCCTGGAATACGGAATGGTTCGCCATCCCCTCGCAGGAAGCCAGCACGGAATTGGGCGAAAAGATGGTGGCGTTGACGCTTGCATACCTGGAAAAAACCATCGTATAGCCCCCCTGGCGCAAAAATACGGCGCCTGTCTGTGGCAAAAACACAAAAAGACGCGGAGGACGCTTGACAGCGTCCGCCGCCTGTGGTATGCTCTATCTTGACAACGCGATGAAGAAGCCAAGTAGCGGGAGAATGCCGGATCAAGAGAGCCTTCGGCCGGTGCGAGAAGGTGAAAGCGTCCCCGCGAATACCCTTCGGAGCGGCCCGGGCGAAGCGCCAGTAGTCCGGGACGGCTCGCGCCCGTGAACGCGCCCCGAGACGCCGCCGGTTTTCCGCGCGGCAAACGGAAGTGGTACCGCGATCCGTCGCCTTCCTTTGGGAGGGCGATTTT
>CAMMGP010000008.1 GCA_946496415.1 uncultured Clostridia bacterium
CTGGCGGCGAGTCTCACGTCCGTGCCGCCAATGTCCATGCCCATCAGCAGCCGCCCCGCGGCGCGCGGGGGCAATTTGGCAAACACGGGCGTCCCGCCCCCCGCGCGCGGCGCTTCTTCTTTGGCGGGCGGCAGCGTGGCGATGTCGCGCGGCGCGAAGGCGAAGGTCACGTCGCCGCCGAACAGGGCCGCGAGCGTGCGCTCGTTGACGTTCAGGCACTTGCCGTACCCCGTGCGCTCGCGCTTGGGAGAATGCACCTGAAACACGCTGTCCAGCGCCTTGACAAACGCCGCCAGCTCGCTGTCGGCGGGATCAAAGCAGATCTCGATTTTGCGCGCACCCAGCGAGGAAAGGCAGTTGTAGAGCATGGCGTGGAGGAACGATTCGCCAAAAGCGCGCTCCTCCGCCGTCGCAAAGCGCGGCAGGCGCAGATCAAAGCGGCGCGCGCTGTTATCGTAAAGGTGCACCAGCAGCGTGCAGGGCCGCTCGCCTTCGCGGCAAAAGGCGTCGCGCACGTCGCTGATGTAAACGGGCCTGTCGGCTTTGGCACGCTGCAAAAATTCCTGCATGCAAGGCATATTGATCACTCCCTGACGATGTTGGCGATCCCCTCCTCGCGGAGGATGGCGTAGAAGGCTTCCATTTCCCCGGCGCTGAAGGGCTGGCCGGAGACGGGGTAGTCCTCCTCCAGCGCGGCGTATTTGCTGCGGCACAGGGGGTTGAAGTTGAGCAGTTCGTAGCGGGCGTTGGCATCGGTCAAACGCACAAAACGGGCGATGGCGCGTATGTTCGCCTCCGTGGCGGTGTATCCGGGAATGAGCGGCGTGCGCACCAGCACGTCCGCGCCCTTTTCGACGAGATAGCGGTAGTTGGCGAGAATCAACTCGTTGCTCTCGCCGAGCACGCGGCGGTGCTCCGCGCCGTCGAAGTACTTGATGTCGACGATGAAGTGGTCGACGAGCCCCAGAAAGCGCGAAAGCACGTCCTGCTTGACCAGCAGGCAGGTTTCGATGGCGGTGTCCACGCCCCGCGCGCGCATGCGGCGCAAAAGTTCAAGGGCGAACGGCCACTGGGCCATCACCTCGCCGCCGGAGAGCGTGATGCCGCCGCCCTCGGCGTAGAACACAGCGTCCTGCAGGAGCGTTTCTTCCGCCTCGTCAGCGCTCACTTCGCGGCCGTCAAGCAGCAGCGCCCCCGTGGGACAGGCGTCCAGGCAGCGCTTGCAGAGCACGCAGGCCACTTGGTCGATGTGCACGCGCTCGTCCAGGGCAAGCGCCCGCTCCTGACAGGCGGCCACGCAGTTGCCGCAGCGCAGGCAGTCCGCCTCCTTGTACCACAGGCGCGGTTCCAGATGCAACCCTTCCGGGTTCTGACACCAGGGACAACGCAGGGGGCAGCCCTTGAGAAACAGCGTCGTGCGCAGGCCGGGGCCGTCGTGCACGGCGAAGCGCTTGACCTCAAAGACAAAGCCGTTCATACCGCCTCGTAGGAGGTGCGGGCAATGATCTCCTCCTGAAGATCGGGAGCGAGTTCGGTAAAGTACGCCGTGTAGCCGGCCACGCGCACGGTCAGGCTGCGGTACTTCTCCGGTTCCTTCTGCGCGGCGCGCAGGTCGGCCTCGTTGAGCACGTTGAACTGTATGTGGCTGATGCCGAGGCGGCAGAAGGCGCGCAAAAAGGCGGTGAACTTGTCGATGCCGGCCTGCGTGGCGAAGAACTGCGGCAAGAATTTCATGTTCAACAGCGTGCCGTTGCTGGCCATGACATAGGGCAATTTGGAAACGGACTTGAGCAACGCCGTGGGGCCGGCCTGATCGCGGCCGTACATGGCGGAAACGCCGCCATCGGCCAGGGGATCGCGGGCGTGGCGGCCGTCCGCCGAAGCGCCGACGTTCTGCCCCATGGGCACGTGGGCGGAGACGGTGTAGAGCCCCATCTGATAGAGGCCGCCGCGGCGGTTGCGGTACTGCTTGAGCCGCTCGCCGAAATAGCGCGTCCACTTGGCGCCGATGTCGTCCACGGCGGCGATGTCGTTGCCGTACTTGGGCGATTTGTGGATCAGCCGCTGGCGCAGCGCTTCCTGCCCGGAAAAGTCGCTTCGCAGCGCTTCGAGCAGCGCCTCCGCGGAAACGCTCTTTTCCTCATAGACGAACTTGCGGATCGCGGCGAGGCTGTCGGCGACGTTGGCCACCTGGATGGCCTGTACGCCGGCGAAGTTGTAGTGCGCGCCGCCGAGCGTAACGTCGCGCCCGAGGGCCATGCAATCGTCGATCACCGAAGAGAGGAAGGGCGTGGGCAGGCACTTGGCGTGCATCTCGTCCATCACGGCGATCAGTTCCACCATCTTGTCGGCGTAGTAGTCGATCTGCCTGGCGAAGGCCGCTTCCAATTCCTCATAGGTTTTGTAGGTGGTGAGATCGCCGTAATTCGGGCCGATGACCTTGCCGGTGAGCAGGTCGACGCCGCCGGTGAGCGTCAATTCCAGCGCCTTGACGAGGTTGAACATCGCCGCGTCGCTCCAGTTGAGGGCATTGCCCTGCGTGGTCAGTTCCACGCAGCCGACAATGGCGTAGTCCATGGCGTCCTCGTGGGAAACGCCGTGGGCCTCGAGGGCGGGGATGACGGCCTCATCGTTGAACACCTGCGGCATGCCGCTGCCCTTGGCGATGACGCGCGTGGCCGCCTCGAGAAGCTCCGCGGGCGAGTTTTTGTACATGCGCAAAGAAAGGTTGGGCTGCGGCAGCAGTATGTGCGACTGCGCCTGCAAAAACAGATAACTCAGGGCGTTGGAGGCGTCGCTGCCGTCGGCGTTCTGGCCGCCGATGGCCACGTTGAAGCCGATGGGGAAGCCGGCAAAGTAGCGGGCGCTGTTGGAATTGCGCAGGTAGACCACCTGATTGAACTTCAGCCACAGGCATTCGGTCAATTCCAGCGCCTCGGAAAGCGTCATGCCCGCTTCCATGCTGCGCTCAAAGTAGGGGAAGAGATACTGATCCATGCGCCCGGGCGAGAAGGAGGAGGCGTTGCCCTCCATCTGCAGGATGACGTAAAGGAACCAGGTGGCCTGCAAAGCCTCGTGATACGTCTCGGGCGGCTGCTCGGCAAGCTTGCGGCAGACGCGGGCCACTTCGGCGAGGCTCGCCTCGGCGTGTTCGGCATAGAGTTTTTCCGCCAGATCGGCGTAGCGGCGCATGAAGGCCTGCGCGCCCTCCATGACGATTTGTATGCTGCGGTAGAAGTCGCACTGGTCTGCCGGGGCGTTTTTCAAATGTTCCTCCGCCTCGGCGCGCAGGCCGGCGGGGCCGAGGCGCAGCCACTTGCGCGTGTTCGGACAGATGTGCCCCTGCGAGTGATCCTTCTGGTTGATCTTGATGACCTTGGCCACGCGGTCGACCTCTTCGCCGGCCACGGCGCGCACGCGATCCTCGAGAGAACGCCCCTTCCAGTAGGGAAGGATCTCCTCGCGGAACGCGCGCACGTCCTCTTCGTGGACGCCGAAGCGATCCTGCGCGCGGGTGGGCAGCGTCTCAAACTCGCGGTCGACCCACGAAGCGCCCGTCTCGGGAAAGACCACGCCGCCGCGCACGCCCGGCGTGCGGTTGCCGACGATGCGCTCCTCGGGCAGTATGCGGATGGACATTTCCTCCAAAGAGGCCCGCAGCGCCTTGGCGCGGCGGATGCTGGGACTCTCGCCCTCGGTCTGCTGATAGACGCGGGTGATGATGCGCGCCTGCTCGATGCTGACAAAGCGCGGCTCGGCGAGCATCTCCTCCTTCAGGCGCTCCACGCGCGCGGAGACAGGCAAAGCGGCGATCTGCGAAATATACTTTTCCATGCTGACGACCTCGATTCTGCTGTCGGTCGGGGGAGGGGAAAACTTCCTTCTATGCTCATTGTAACATATTGCAGCGCAAATGAAAACGTCCAATATCAATAAAAAGGTGCACGATCCTGCTCTTTGTCCCCGGAAGCGCAAAGCGCCTCGCGGCGGCGGAAATCGCGCGGCGACATGCCCGTGGCGGCGCGAAAGACGCGCCAGAAGTATTTGGGCGAGCCAAAGCCCACGGCGGCGGAAACTTCGCCGACGTCCAGATTGGTGGCCATCAGCAGCGACTTGGCCGCATCAATGCGTATATTTTGCAAATAGCGGATGGGGGAGACGCCCACGCTTTTGCTGAAGGTGCGGATGAGGTGCGAGGGGCTCAGGTGCGCAAGCTGCGCGAGCTCTTCGATGGTGATCTCTTCGGCCATGTGGTCGCGCAGATACATCATCACCCGTTCTACGGGCGCTTCGCTTCCCGGGCCGGCGCGCAGGCTGCGCAAAAGCAGCGCCGAGAGCGTGCGCACATAGCAGCCGAGCACATCTTCGTCCGCGGCGCCGCCGACGTATTCCGCGGCTACGCCGTCCAGCAGCAGGCGGATCTGCCCGCTGGCGTCGTGACAGTGCAACACTTCCCGCAGGGCCAGATCCGCGGCGCTGAACTGCAAACAGTAGACCTCCTGATGGTGATCAAGCTGCAGGTGCTCCGTGTGCAGAACGCCCGGCGGATAGACCACCACGTCGGCAAACGTGGCGTAGAAGCTGCGCTCCGGCAGGGCGATGCGCGCGTTGCCATAGAGGAAATAGAGCGCCTCGAAGCAGTCGTGCGCGTGCGGCACAAAGTTCCAGATGTCGCTTTTTTCATCAAAGCGCGCGAAGTAAAGGGGACGAAAGCTCTCCATCACAGGCCTCCGTCCTCCAGCGCCAGGCAGACGGCGCGCGGTGCCGGCACGTCGCAGACCATTTCGCCGATATGGCCGCTCTCTGTGTCGCGGGCGCAGACGGCGATGTTGCCGCTGTACTGGTTGGCGATGAGCGCGAAACGGCCGTCCGGGCTGAGGCAGAAGTTGCGCGGCCCGCGCCCGTGAGCGCTCGTGCGTTCCAGGAGCGTTGCGCGGCCGTCTTCGCCAAGGCGGAAGGCGGCGATGCTGTCGTCGCCGCGGTTGGAGGCATAGAGGAAGCGGCCGTCAGGCGCAAGGTGGATGTCCGCGGCCAGATTCTCCCCGGCAAACCCCGCGTCCAGCAGGGGCAAAACGTTGCGCAGCGCGCATTCGCCCTCGGGATCGTAGGCGTATTCGAGCAGTTGATTGCCCATCTCCGCCACGGCGTAAAGCGTTTTGCCGTCCCGCGAAAAGCAGAAGTGGCGCGGGCCGGAGCCGGGCGGGGCGATGAGCGCGCTCGCGCCGCTTTGCAGAACGCCGTCGGCGTCGAGGCGGTAACGGAAGATGCGGTCGAGCCCGAGATCCGCCGCCAATAGCTGCCCGCTCGCGTCCATGCCGGTGGAGTGGACGTGGGGGCCCGCCTGACGGTTCTGCGCGTCGTGTCCCACGCCGCTGTGCTGGCAAAAGGCCGCGCGCCGGGCGGCGGCGCCGCCTTCCAGCACGTCGAACACAGCCAGAGAGCCGCTTGAGTAGTTGGCGACCGATACACGCCGGCCATCTGGCCAGACAAGTATGTGGCAGGGATCGTCGCCGCCGCTGGGCACGCTGGCCACGGGCCGCAGCGCCGCGCCGCCGTCCTCCAGCGCAAAAGAGGTAAGCGCGCCGCCAGCGGTTTCCGAAACGGCGTAGAGCATCTTCCCACGCAGCGCCAGATAGGAGGGATTGGGGGCAAAGCCGAATTGTGAAAGCAAATGCAGATCTCCCGTGCGCGGGGAAAAGTCGAAAATGAGGATGCCGCCCTCGGGCGTGTCGCCCGTATAGCAGCCGGCATAGAGTTTCATGGAGCCACTTCCTTTCCCGGGCCAAAAACCGCGCAACCCCCACCCGCGCGCGGCCGGTGGGGGAAGGTGAGAATATTTAGAACGTTTGTTCGGTGCGGGCGATGATGTCGTCCTGCGTCTGGCGGGAGAGCACGTTGAAGAAAGCGCTGTACCCGGCTACGCGCACGATCAGGTCGCGGTGCTTTTCGGGGTGTACCTGCGCGTCCAGCAGCGTCGCCCGGTCGACGACGTTGTACTGCACGTGATAGCCGTGCAAACGGTCGAAGAACGTGCGGATCATCATGATCAGCTTCTGCTTGTTCTCCTCTTTGGAGAGCAGCGATGGCGTGACCTTCTGGTTGAGCAGCACGCCGCCGGTGATCTCCTCGGTGTGCAGCTTGGAAACGCTCTTGAACACGCCCGTGGGGCCGCTCTTATCCATGGCGTGCGAAGGCGAGCAGCCCTCGGCCAGCGGTTCGCCGGCGTGGCGTCCGTCCGGCGTGGCCAGCGTGCCGCGCCCCTGACCGACGTTGGCGGAGATGGACGAGGTGCCGGCGTAGCGGATGCCGCCGATGGGGCCGCGCCCAAAGCGCGTGTTGGGATACTTCTTGATCTCGTCGATGTAACTCTCGTAGGCGTCCACCACGAGTTGATCGACGTAATCGTCGTCGTTGCCGTACTTGGGGGCCTCGTTGATGAGCATCTGGCGGATGCGCTCGCCCTCTTCGCCGGCAAAGTCCGTCTCCAGCGCCTCCCAGAGCTGGGCGGGCGTAAGCTTCTTTTCCTCGAATACCAGCTTCTTGATGGCGGCGAGGGAGTCAGCCAGGTTGGCGATGCCCACCTGCAGGCCGCTGATGAAGTCGTAGATCGCGCCGCCCTCCTTGAGGGTCAGGCCGCGGCCGATGCAGTCCTCGCACAGCGCCGAGCAGAGCACATCCGGCGCGTCCTCCTCGAGCACCATGTCGCAGACGTTCTCGATGATGGCGCTGTGGCGGGTGAAATCGCGGATGATGACGTCCCAGGCGTGCTCCAGTTCCGCGTAGGTGCGCATATCGCGGAAGTGGCCCACGCCCTGCGTCAGCCGCGTGCCGCTCTGCGGATCCACGCCGTCGTTCATGGCGATGAGCAGGGACTTGGGGAAGTTCAAAAAACTCATGCCCGTGCAGCGATAGCCCCACTTGCCAGGCACGGCCGTCTCCACGCAGCCGATGGCGCTGTAGTTGTAGGCGTCCTCCTCGCGCACGCCGCGGGCGATGAACGAGGGGATGATGATCTCGTCGTTGTTGAAGGCGGGCATGCCGAAGCCGAGTTTGACCACTTCGATGGCCTCATCCATGAATTCCCTGCTCAGGCCGGCGTGGTAGCGCACGGTGAGGTTGGGCTGCGGCAGGCGCGTCTGCGAAACGCTGCGCAGGATGAGATAGGACAGCGGGTTGACCGCGTCGCGCTTGTCAGGCGTCTGACCGCCGACGGTGACGTTCTGATACAGAGGCGAGCCGGCGCTGAACTGCGTGTGCGTCCAGGAGCGCACCTTGTTGATGGTGAACGTCTTCAGCCAGAGGTTGGTGAGCAGTTCGCAGGCCTCGTCCTCGGTGATGCGCCCGCTCTCAAGATCGGCGGCGTAGTAGGGGTAGAGGAACTGATCCATGCGGCCGTAGGAGAGGGAATGACCATTGGATTCGATCTGCAGGATCAGGTGGATCAGCCACATGGACTGCACAGCCTCGCGCATCGTCTCCGCCGGCTCGTAGGGCACCTTGCGCAGTATGCGCGCCATTTCCAGAAGTTCGGCCTTGCGCGCATCGTCCGCCGTCTGCGCCTGCGCCTCGGCGAGATCCGCGTAGCGGCGGGCAAAGCCGCGCACCGCGTCGATGACGATGAGGATGGCCTGATAAAAGTAGAGTTTTTTCAGATCCGCCACCTGCGTAAGATCGAGTCTTTCCATGCAGGCGCGAGTGCGGGCCTCATAGGAGGCGAGGCCGCCGCGCAGAACGGAGGCGTAGTCCACGGCGATGTGGGCGTCGCCAGAGGTGAGATTGCCCTCGGCCTTGATGATGCCCAGGTCGTAAAACACCTTGCTCTGCGCCGGCATGGCCGCAAGGCCGCGGGAGAGCAGTGTGTTGTGCTGCCAGAAGGGGTAGATATCGCGCAGTTGCCGCTTGGTCTCCTCCGTGATGTAAAACACGTCGCCGTCGCGCTTGTCAAACTCGTCCAGTTCGCGGATGACCCAATCCATGGCGTATTCGGGGAATACGGGCGCGGAGCGGTTCTGCGAGGCCTGGTTGCCGGCGATCAGCGTCTCCGGCTCGATAAAGATGGTCATGTTTTGCAGTATATTGGCCAGCGTGTAGGCGCGCTTGAGCGTGATGGGCTTATCGGCGTGCTCCTTGTAACTCTGCGTGGCGAGCACAGCGCGCTCGGCGCAGATGTAGGGGCGGCATTCCAGAAGTTCCTCCCGGAATTGCTGCATCCGGGGCGTGAGGTTCCCAAAGTGGGCGTTTTTGTTCATGCGTGAACCTCCTGTCTCCATCGTCATGGCTTCCTGTTTGCATTATAGCACGGACTTACGTTCGTGTCAACAATTACTTTCGTTCATAAATAATTTCACGCGATGTTAAATTTTAGCAGGCTGCCGCAACGCTTTTGCCAAGGGTCGAAAATGGTGATATAATAACCAGTGGTAACTTTCAAATGAAAAGGAGGCGTGCGCTCATGCCGGCGACCGGGAAGATCTTCAACATCCAGAAGTTCAGCATCAACGACGGCCCGGGCATCCGCACCACGGTGTTTTTCAAGGGCTGCCCCCTCTCCTGCCGCTGGTGCAGCAATCCCGAATCGCAGAATCGCAACGCCGCCATCGCCGACGCCATGGCGGACGAAACCTATTGCGGCCGCGAGGTGACGGTGGAAGAGGTCATGGCCGAGGTGCGCAAGGACATGCCCTTTTATGAGGAGTCCGGCGGGGGAATGACGCTCTCCGGCGGCGAGGTGCTCCAGCAGATGGACTTTGCCATCGCGCTGATCGAGGCCGCCCGCGCCGAAAACATCCATGTGGCCGTGGAAACGACCGGCTATACGCCGCCTGAGCGCTTCAGGCGTTTCGCGCCGTTGCCGGATCTCTACCTCTTCGATTTTAAGCACTATGATCGCGAGATGCACCACCAGGGCACGGGCGTTTACAACGACATCATTCTGGAAAACCTGCGCGCGGCGGTGGCCACGGGCCGCGAAGTGATCGCCCGCATTCCCGTCATCCCTGGGTTCAACACGGGGCTTTTGCGCGCGCGCGGCATGGCGCAGGCGCTGGTGGATGCAGGCGTGCGCACGGTGCATCTGCTGCCGTTTCATCAGTTCGGCGAAAAAAAGTATGAGGAACTGGGCGTTCCCTACGAATATAAAGGCGTAAAGCAGCTGCACCCCGAGGTGTTGGGCCGCTACCGGCAGGAATTTGTCGATCGCGGGCTTTTGTGCAGTTTCAAGTGACGGCGGGGGAAAGGATGACACGATGAACAAACGGGAAAACGCGATCCTGGAATTGCTTTCCAAGCATGGAAGGCTGGAGGTGGCGTCGCTTGCGCAGATGCTCGCCGTTTCGCAGGTGACGATGCGCAAGGATCTGGACATGCTCGAGCGCCGCGGCGTCATTCGCCGCGAGCACGGCTACGCCGTCTTTGGCGGCGCGGACGACGTCAACAACCGCCTCGCCATCCACTATGAGGAAAAGCGCAAGATCGCCCGCGAGGCGGCCAAACTGGTCGGCCATGGCGAAACGGTGATGATCGAAAATGGCAGTTGTTGCACGCTGCTTGCCGAGGCCATCGCCGAAAACGCGCAGGATGTGACCATCGTCACCAACAGCGCCTTCATCGCCAGCTATATCCGCCGCATACAGGGCGCGCAGGTGGTGCTCCTGGGCGGCGATTTCCAGAACGAGGCGCAGGTGATGGTCGGCCCGGTGCTGCGCATCTGCGCCGAGCAGTTCCACGTCAACAAGCTGTTCGTCGGCGTGGACGGTTTCAACGAAAAGTACGGCTTCATGGCCGACAACCATCTGCGCGTGCAGGCCGTGCGCGATATGGCCGCGCAGGCCGATCAGGTGATCGTTTTGACGGAAAGCGAAAAATTCGGCCGTCAGAGCGTCGTGCGCCTTAATCTCGGCGAGAAGATCACCACGGTGGTCACGGATTCCGAGATCGACGCTGCCTCGCAGACCGCGCTCGCGCGCGCACACATCGGCGTCATCAGGGTCTGACCGCCGACCGCAAAATCCGCAAAACTTTCGTTTGCCGGAAAGATCGCTTCTTTCCGGCAATAATTTTTTTGTTTTTTTGAAAATTTTCCGTGGCAACGCTATTGACAGAACTGGCGATTTATGCTATCATACACACATCAAAACTTACAAACAAACGATAATTTGATTTCGATCATAAATGATTTGAATTGTGAGCGTGATTGAGAATGTATCGCATCGGCGTCGACGCCGGAGGCACCAAGGTCGCCTACGGACTGTTTGATGAAAACGACAGGCTCGTCGCCCGCCGGCAGCATCCCACGCCCATTGAGGCTGACGGCCCGGCCTTTGCCGATCTGGTCATCGAAAACACGCGCGCCCTGCTGGACGAAACGGGGGTCGACGCTTCCCGCATCTCCGGCATGGGCATTTGCATGCCCTCGTTTATACTTTACGAAAAGGGCTATGTGTTCATGACCTCGGCGATGGTCAACATCCGCGACTTCGCCATGCGCGACTACATGGCCGAGCGCCTGCCCATCCCCGTGGTGTTGGACAATGACAGCAACTGCGCGGCGCTGGCCGAATACCGCTTCGGCGCTGGCCGCGGCAGCCGCGACATGATCTACATGGCGGCCAGCACGGGCGTGGGCAGCGGCCTGATCCTCGATGGCAAGATCTTCCGCGGCAGCTATGGCTGGGCGGGCGAGAGCGGCCACATGCTCATCACGCCGGACAGCGGTGTGGAGTGCGGCTGCCGCAACAGCGGCTGCTTCATGTCCTGGGCCAGCGGACGCTATATTCCGCATCAGATCCGCCGCAAGGCCGCGGGCCGGAAAACTTCGCTGGATCTGAACGGCGAACTGGATGGCCGCGCGCTGCTCAGGGCCTGCGAGGAGGGCGACGAACTGGCGCTGGAGATCCTCGATCAGATGGCCTACTATCTGGGAATCTGTGTTTTCAACATTTATCAGCTTTTGAATGTAAATCTCTTTGTCTTTGGCGGCGGGCTCGTCAATTTCGGCGATCTGCTCTTCAGCCGCGTGCGCAAAACGTTTGACCGCTATAACCACATCGACCTGCCCGTGGACTTCCGCTTTGCCCAGTTCAAAGCTGATTTCGGCATCATCGGCGCGGCGGAACTCGTTCGCGGCTAAGAACTGCCGTCAGCCTTATTATACGGCGCCGCCCGGCGCGTGACAATCCACAAAACGCTGCAAAAGGTGCACAATCTGCTACTCTTTGATTCTCCAAGTGCTCTTGCAGGCAAGAAGCCTGCACAGTATAAGAACGAACCGAAGGAGGAACCACTCAATGAAAAAGCTGTTTGCCCTGTTGCTGGTGCTGGTGCTCGCGTTCGCGTGCGCAACGGCCGCTACCGCCGAAGGCGAGGAGATCAAGGTCGCGTTCATCACCCAGTCGCTGACCAACGCTTCGCAGGCCTACGCCTGGACGCAGTTTGAGAAGTACGCCCCTGAATACGGCTTCACCGTGCAGGTGTTCGACGAGGAATACAACGCCGAGAACGGCGACCGCGCCATCCGCCAGTGCATCGCCGACGGCTATGACGCCATCTGCATCAACCCTACCGATCCCAGCGCCATCATTCCCGCGCTGATGGACGCGCAGGCCGCCGGCGTCATCGTCGGCCTCTATTCCTCCGACCTTGCCGACGCGGACAAGGAGTTCCGTGACTTCATGTGCGGCACGGACGATGTGATGTGCGGCGAAATGGCTGCCGAGATCCTCATGGAGAACTTCCCGGACGGCTGCAATGTCGTCGAGGTGGGCGGCCAGTCCGGCCACAGCGCGCAGATCAAGCGCCATGACGGCTTCATCAACACCATCGAAGGCAGCAACATCACCCTGCTCGACTCCAAGGATTGCGCCGAGTGGGCCAGCGACGACGCCCTCGCCATCATGGAGGACTTCATCGTCAAGTATGGCGACGACATCCAGGCTGTCTACTGCCACTGGGATGTGGGCGCCACCGGCTGCATCGAGGCCCTGAAGAACGCGGGCATGGAAGACGTCTACGTCATCGGCGTTGACGGCTGCTCCGTCGGTTACGACCAGGTGCGCGAGGGCACGCAGGCCCTGTGCATCGGCCAGTCCTTCTCCCAGATGACCCAGGACGCCTTTGACACCATCACCAAGCTGCTCAACGGCGAAGAACTGGAAAACGACGTCATCTGGACCAACCTCGACGTCGTTACCGCCGAAACCATCGACGATTACCCCTACCCCGAGTGGTAATCCGCCGGTAAGCGCAACACAACGCACCGACCCGCCCCGGTTCCTCCGCGGGCGGGTCGGCTCCATAAGACAACGCAAGGGGGACTGAATTTGGCTGCGAGCGATAACATCCTTGTTGTCAAGGATGTATGTAAGTATTTCCCCGGCGTCAAGGCGCTGGATCACGTTTCCCTAGAGGTGCCGCGCGGCGTCGTCTACGGCATCGTGGGCGAGAACGGCGCCGGCAAATCCACGCTGATGAAGATACTCTCGGGCGTTTACGAAAAGGACGCCGGCGCCGTCGTTTTCGACGGCAAGACCATCGAGAAGACGTCGCCCATCGACGCGCTGCGCCGCGGGTTGAGCATCATCTATCAGGAATTCAACCTCGTCAACACCATGACCGTAGGCGAGAACATTTTTCTCGGCCGTTTCAAGGAAAGCGGCGGCATGCGCGGCACCCACCAAAAGGCCCGCGCGCTTCTGGACAGCATTGGCAGCAAGATCGACACCTACGCCATGGTCGGCGATCTGAGCGCATCGGAGATGCAGATGGTCGAGATCGCCAAGGCGCTTTCCTTTGACTCCAAACTCATCATCATGGACGAGCCGAGCAGTTCGCTGACGAGCGAGGAGTTGCGCAAGCTGGGCGTGATCATCAACCAGTTGCGCGACCGCGGCATCGCCATCATCTATATCAGCCACAAGCTGGACGAGATCTTTGAATACTGCAATATCGTAACGATCATGCGCGACGGCCATGTGATCGACACCAAGCCGGTAGAAGAACTGACCCGCGCCGAGATGATCGCCAAAATGATCGGCCGTGAGATCGAAAACGAATATCCGCCCCGCACGCACTGCGTCGGAGACGTGCTGCTCGAGGTGCGGAATTTGAATACACGCAAACTGCACGACATCAGTTTTAAACTCCACAAGGGCGAGATCCTCGGGCTGGTAGGCCTGGTCGGCGCCGGGCGCACGGAGATCATCCGCGCCCTTTACGGCGCGGACAAGGTATCCGGCCATGAGGTGCGCATCAATGGGGAGGTCGTGCGCATCCGCTCGCCCAAGCAGGCCAAGCGCGCCGGTCTGGGCCTCGTTCCCGAGGATCGCAAGCGCCAGGGGCTGATCACTTCCTTTACTGTGCAGAGCAACATCACCATGGCGGCTCTGGATCGCCTGACGCGCTTCGGCGTGGTCAACAGCGCCTCGGAAAAGGACATCGCCCAGCGGCAGATCAAGGCGCTGGCCGTCAAGACCCCCAGCGCGCAGGCCACCGTGGGCAATCTTTCCGGCGGCAACCAGCAAAAGTGCATCGTCGGCCGCTGGATGGAACTCAATCCCAAGATACTCATACTGGACGAGCCGACCCGCGGCATCGACGTGGGCGCGAAGTATGAGATCTACGTGCTGATGAACCGCATCGTCGAAGAAGGCGGCGCGGTGATCATGATCTCCTCCGAGCTTCCCGAGGTGCTGAACATGAGCAACCGCGTGCTGACCATCTGCGAAGGCCGCATCACCGGGGAATTCAACCCAGAACAGGCCAGCACCAGCGAGATCATGGACAAGGCCATCGGTTGAGAGGGGAGGACGCAGCAATGTCAGAACTGTCCATCAAAAAGAACAAGTCCGTTGCCAGGGTCATATCCCACAACCTTGTGCTCATCGTCATCGTGCTCCTGATCGTGGTCACGGCCATCGTTGAGCCGAAGTTCGCCAGCGCCTCCAACCTCACGAACGTGCTGCGCCAACTCTGGCCGCTGCCGTTTGTGGCGCTGGGCATGTCGTTTGTCATCATCGGCGGTTTTATCGACCTTTCCGTGGTGGGCATCATCTCCCTGTGCAGCGTGGTCGCCGTTTCGCTGATCGATCCCCTGGGGCAGGTGGGCGCCATACTCTGCGCCATACTCGTGGGCGGTCTGCTCGGGTATATCAACGGCACCATCCTCACCACCTGCGGGGCGATGATCCAGGCGGAGGTGCTGTTCATTACCTACGGCATGAGTTCCATCTACATGGCGCTGGGCCTGATCTTCACCAACGCGGAAACGCTGCGCATCGCCCGCGCTACCAAGCCAATCACCATCTTCACCGCTCTCGGCTCCGGAACGGTGGGCGTCATCCCCATCGTGCTCATCGTCTTCATCGTCATCCTGCTGGCCATGTACTTCTTCCACACGAAGACGCTGGCGGGCCGCAGCATCAGCCTCATGGGCGGCAACAAGGACGCCGCCTTCCTCGCCGGCTACAACGTCAAGCGCACCATGCGCATGGTCTATGCCATCAGCGGCCTGATGTCCGGCATGGCGGCCATCTCGCTGGTGGCCCGCACCACCACCGCCACCGCCACCTGCGGCACCGGCTTTGAAACGGAGGCCATCCTCTGCGTGGTCGTGGGCGGCACGAGCCTAAAGGGCGGCAAGGGCAACGTCATTCGCACGATGCTCGGCGTGGTGCTGATCACGCTGCTGGGCAACTGCATGAACATGCTCGGCCTCTCCACCTATATGCAAACGGTCATGCGCGGCGCGGTGCTCGTCGTCGCCATCTGGCTGGACAACCGCAAGGGACAGTAAGGAGGGCGAACAGATGAATTCTTCATTGGCAAAGGCCGGCGCCCCGGGCGCTCTGCAGAAGCTCTGGAAAACGCTGGCCAAGCAGAAGGCCGTGCTCGCCATCCTGGTGATGCTCCTCGGCATGCTCTTTTTCGACACCAATTTCTACACCGCCTACAACTGGCTGGAGATGCTGCGCTCCATGGCGATTCTGGAGATCGTCGCCTTTGGCGTCACCATCCCCGTCATCTGCGGCGGCTGCGACCTTTCCGTGGGTGGCACGCTCTGCCTGGGCGGCATCGTCGCCATTGGACTGATCAACCTGGGGCTGCCCATCTGGGTGGGCTTCCTCGCCGCCATCGCCTGCGGCGCTCTCGTGGGCGTCATCAACGGCTTCCTCATCGTGCATCAGCGCACGGAGCCCTTCATCATTACGCTGGGCATGGGCATGCTCCTCAAGGGCGTCTGCCAGCAACTCACCAACGCCCATCCGCTGCCCTGCACGGTCAACGCCCGCGAGTTTATGAACATCGCCAACAGCAGGATCTTTGGCAATGTGCCGATCCTCCTGCTCTACATGGCGATCCTCTTCGTGGCCTTCTTCTGCCTCTTGCGCTTCACCAGTTACGGCCGCAACTGCTACGCCATTGGCGGCAACTACGATGTGGCCAAGAATTCCGGCATCCGCGTGGTGGCCACCAAGTGGATGGCCTACATCATCTGCGGCATGACCGCGGCGCTGGCGGGCGTGCTCCTCGCCTCCAAACTGCGCACCGGTTCCTCGGTGTATGGCGACGATACGGGCATGACGGTCAACTGCTGCGTCGTCATCGGCGGCACCAGCTTTGCCGGCGGCGTGGGCGGCATCCCGCAGAGTTTCATCGGCCTGTTCGTGCTCGAACTGCTCAGCAACTGCATGGTCATGCTCGGCGTGGACGGCTATTTGCAGCAGATCACCGAGGGCGTGCTCATCGTGCTCATCATCGCCATGGACTGCTTCTTCAGAATGCGCAAGCGCGAGCGCGTGTAAGCGCCGCCTGAACGCGCAAACCGCCGGGCAGGGATGCGTTCCCGCCCGGCGGCCTCTTTTGGGGAATGCTCAGCGCTTTTCAGAAGTGCGCGCGCCGATGGAGAAGTCCGTCTTATAAGCGCCGTCGAACGTCCCGCGCGGCGCTCGCTTTGCGGCGGGCTGCGTCCTCGCTCGCGCTTCAGCGCGGACGAGCGCCGCCTCGACGCGCGCTTCGTGGTCCTGAAAGC